>JAUWLO010000256.1 GCA_030613605.1 Gammaproteobacteria bacterium
ATGACCTTTTTGCCTTTAAGCGCGGAGAGCTTGATATTGTTATCGCCGGTGGCGGGTAGATCAAAGGCGGGAACTTTTTTGTTTAGCTTAACAGTGGCCATAATGGGTTCTCTTGTTAGTGTTTTTTCTTTAGGTAAATCACTTTAGATGGGTCAGGGTTTCATGGGCTCGATGGTGGCATCCATGTTCTGGGATTCACAAAAATCCAGGAATTCATCGCGCAGGGTGGCGACGTGGGTTTCAGCAGGAATATTGGCAGTGATATGCAGTGCGAACATGGGAGTGCCCGTGTGAGCGGCGGCATAGCTGGTGGTGTTGAGCTCCTGGATGTTGATATTTCGGCTGGAAAAAAAGTGCGCCAGTTCATAAACGATGCCCGGGTGGTCGATGGAAATGACTTCCACCGAATAAGGCATCAGGTCTTTTGCTAGTTTATTGGGTTCTGTGCGCTTGCAGGTAATGGTGAGTTCCAGCGGCTCCCGCAGGGCCTGTAAGGCATCTTCCAGCCTGGTGAGCTCGTTCCATTTGCCCGCAGCCATAAGGATGACCGCAAACTCGCCACCCAGCACTGTCATGCGGCTATCCACAACATTACAGCTGCAATTCGCCACGGTCTCGGTTAGCTTGTCAACGATGCCGGGCTTGTCTCTGCCCAGTGCGGTAATAACCAGATAATTTTCCATTAATTTCCCTTTAGACCAAACAAATTTATTACCGGGATTCTAGCATCAAAATCCGGGATTTCGCTGGCCGTTGGCGCGGTTCTATTTGCCTGTTTCCTTGTCAACATGGGAGCGGGTCAGTACCATTGCGTCTTTGGCTTTTTGGTACCTCGTATAGAGCGTTAAATTGTAATAACTTCATTGTTTTCCGAAACGGTGAAGAGACCCAAAATCACGGAGATATCCCATGTTTCATGGCAGGATGGGGGCCCTGGTAACGCCTATGCGGGCAGACGGCGCTGTTGATAATGAGGCCCTTGAGCGGCTGGTGGATTTCCATGTGGAAAATGACACCGATGCCATTGTGGCGGTTGGCACTACCGGGGAATCAGCGACTCTGGACGAGAAGGAGCACTGCGATGTGATCCGTCGGGTAGTCGACCACGCGGCCGGACGTATCCCGGTGATTGCCGGTACCGGCGCCAATTCCACCCGCGAAGCGATCGACCTGACTCGTTGTGCCCAGAAGGCTGGTGCCGACGCCTGTTTGCTGGTCACCCCCTATTACAACAAACCTACCCAGGAAGGTCTGTATCTGCATTTTCGGGCTGTGGCCGAAGCCGTTGCTATCCCGCAAATTCTCTACAATGTGCCGGGGCGTACGGCCGTGGATATGTTGCCTGAGACCGTATTTCGTTTGGCAGGCATTTCCAATATCGTTGGCATCAAAGAAGCTACCGGTGATTTAGCCCGTGGTAAGGAAATACTGGACGGCTGTGGTGACAAACTTGACCTTTACAGTGGTGATGATGCCACGGCCATGGATCTAATTCTGGCAGGGGCCAAGGGTGATATATCGGTAACGGCCAACGTGGCTCCCAAAGCTATGCACGATATGTGTGCTGCAGCATTGAAGGGTGATCGTGCCGAAGCGGAACGAATTAACCAGGGTCTATTGGGTTTGCATCAGGATCTGTTTCTGGAGGCCAATCCTATTCCAGTAAAATGGGCCTTGCAGGAAATGGGGCTTATACCTGAGGGTATACGTTTACCATTAACACCGTTGGCGGAATCCTGCCATGCTCCCCTGCGTCAGGCCATGCAGCAGGCGGGTGTGCTGTAACCTCCCCCAGTGTGTGAATTTATCAATTAATTTTCCAGAGAGAAAAAAATGCTGAAGTTTTTAAAGAGTAGCTGGTTACGTCGTTGTACAGTGATGAGTGCGGTGATGAGTGTTGTGGTGTTGCTGGCAGGGTGTAGCTGGTTCTCTAATGACGAAGCCCCTGGTGCCGCAACGGTCCTGCACCCTCTTGAAGTGCCTCCCGATCTTATAAAACCCTATGGGGATGACAAACTGGCCACCCCTGTTCCTCTTGCTGCAACCGCGTCCTCTCAACAAGCAGCAGACTGTCGCTGTAATGATCGTCCGCCCAGTATCGGCGAACGTGTATTACCGCAGGGTAAGGGTGTGCAACGAATTCGAGACGGGCAACATCGCTGGTTGCTGGTGTCTGCCGAACCTGAGCAGGTTTGGCCATTGGCGCGAAAATTTCTGGAAATGCGCGGCTATCGCGTTAGTCGAGACGAGCCAGCAGTGGGCTTAATGGAAACCGACTGGAAAGATGTCTTTGATAATGCAGACGAAAATACTGAATCAGAAAATGGCATTCCAACCTGGCGTGAGCGTTTGCGCCTACGTCTGGAACCGGGTCAGCAGTCAGACCGAACTGAGGTTTATCTCACCCAGTATCGTAGTGAGCGAGTAACAAGAGGGGTTGGCGGTGCTGATGAAAAAGAACAATGGCAGTTGCGTGCCCCGGATGGTGATCGTGCCATTGAAATGCTTAACCGCTTTGCGCGATATCTGACAGCAGAAAATGTGGAAGATGCTGTTTCACTTACACCTGTCGCCAGCAAGTTGGGGTCAGACGGAGACGGGGGCACGGTACTTATTGTCGAGGCGGATTTTGCCAGGGTATGGCGGCGTACGGGTATTGCCCTGGATGCATTGGGTTTCGTGATCGAGGATCGTGATCGTGCCAGCAGGATTTACAGTGTGTACAATGAATTATCCACCGGTAAATCACAAGAAGAGTTAGAGCACGGCAAGCCGCAAGATGCCACCGTACGTGAAAGCTATCGGATTCAGCTGGACCAAAAGGGTGAAACGACACAGCTAAGTGTTCGCACTAAAACCGGTCAGGTGGATAACTCGGATGTCGCCATTCATGTGCTGAATTTGCTGCACAGTCAGTTTCAGTAACAGCGCATAGCAACCATGGTTAACGGCTATGTTTAATATATCTTTT
>JAUWLO010000227.1 GCA_030613605.1 Gammaproteobacteria bacterium
TATCGGCTCTATGACTGGCATTTCTTTAAGCGCTGTGGAGATTCAAGCCATCTCCGACTATCTCACTGGAACTCCAGGTGGTGGAGACACTAGTACCGGTGGTGGTACTGGTAGCACCAGCTTGCCACCTAATCACACTAATAGTGAAGAAGGTGTGTTGCATGGCGAAGGAAACGACGCTCCGTACACCAACGGTTGTACCACCTGCCACGGTGCTACCCTGGAAGGCGGCACAGGACCATCCTGCTTTGCCTGTCACGGAGTGGAGTGGATCGAAAGTGCGCCCAGCGGTGGTGGCGCCGGCGGTGGTGGCGGAACGAGTGATGGATCAGCTTTATTTGCCGCCAATTGTGCGGGTTGTCATGGTGCAACCGGCTCAGGCATCAACGACAAAACAGCCAGCGGTATTACCACAGCCATTAACAACATCGTTAGCATGAATAGCGTGTCGGTGACGGCTACGGAGATTCAGGCCATCTCTGATTTTCTTACCGGAAGTACCGGAAGTACCGGAAGTACCGGTGGCACCAGTGGTGGTGGCGGAACGGTTGATGGACAAGCTTTGTTTACCGCCAACTGTGCGGGCTGTCATGGCGCAACCGGATCGGGTATTAATGGCACTTCAGTCAGCGCCATTACCGCGGCCATCAGCAACATCGCTAGCATGAGCAACGTGTCGGTAACAGCTACGGAGATTCAGGCCATATCTGACTTTCTCATCGCAAGTTCCGGCGGAAGTACGGGTGGCACCAGCGGTGGTGGAGGAACGGTTGACGGACAAGCCTTATTTACCGCCAACTGTTCTGCATGTCATGGCGCAACCGGATCAGGCATCAACGACAATACAGCCAGTGGTATCACCACAGCCATTAGCAACATCGGCAGCATGAGCAACGTGTCGGTAACGGCTGCGGAGATTCAAGCCATCTCTGACTTTCTCATTGCAAGCTCTGGTGGAAGTACTGGCGGCGGCGACACCGGTGGTGGTGGAACGGTTGATGGACAGGCTTTATTTACCGCCAACTGTGCTGTTTGTCATGGTGCAACCGGATCGGGCATTAATGGCACATCGGTCAGTGCCATTACCGCGGCCATCAGCAACATCGCCAGTATGAGTAACGTGTCGGTAACGGCTACGGAGATTCAGGCCATCTCTGATTTTCTCATCGGAGGTACGGGCGGAAGTACTGGTGGTGATACTGGTGGCGGCGATTCTAGCGGACCGCCAGCAAGTCACACGAATCCTGAAGATGGCATTCTTCATGCGCCGGGTAACAACTATCCGTATTCCAATGGATGCACGACTTGCCATGGTGTGACGTTGGAAGGTGGTATTGGTCCTTCCTGCTTTGCTTGCCACGGCCAGAAGTGGAATGAAAGTGTGCCAAGTGATGGGGATAGCACAGGAGGAAGTACGGGTGGTACCACCACCACTGGCCAGACCCTCTTTACAACCTATTGCTCGGCATGTCACGGCGCGTCCGGTGCTAACATCAACGGAAGAACCTCCAATGCCATATCAACTGCCATCGCAAATGTTGGTTCCATGAATAGCATCTCGCTAACGTCCGCTGAAATACAAGCCATTGCGGACTATCTTGCTGGCAGCACTGGCGGAGGTAGTACCGGAGGCAGTTCCAGCGGTTTACCGGCCAGCCATACCAACAGTGAACAAGGTGTGCTGCACGCACCGGGTAACGACTACCCCTACACTAATGGTTGCACATCTTGCCATGGGTCTACCCTGCAAGGAGACATCGGTCCGTCATGTTATAGCTGTCATGGTCAGGAATGGCGAGAGAGCGGCTCTGATAGTAGCAGTGATGGTAGCAGCAGCGATGATTGATGCGAGCAGGGTGCTATATGGCAGTTAGTTAGGAGGAGCCAGAAAGAAGAGCATAACTCGCTTTCTGCTTGATCATATTGGATATATGGCTGCGGGTACTGAGGAACGACTAAATATAGAAGCCCACAAAAACAACAGATAAAATAGCAATGATATTTGCGACGATTATATGCCCGAATAATCGTGAGTGATCTCTTCGCCTTTTTTAATATCCCTTAAAGCAACGACTTCCAGGGTATCGTAATAACATGCGTTAGCCAACTCGCTATGGTTTACATAACGTAAATCACAATGAACACGGACTTTGTTATCTTCTGTTATCCATAGAACATGGCTGCCATTCGTTTTTGCCGGGGTTGTCCTTAACGTTCCTAGAATTTCGCCTTTGCTGATTTGGCGAGAGGCAAACACACCTTTGCCGTGAATGGAGCTTTCTGCAACATGGTAAGAATGAGGTTTGTTTTTTTGAGCAGGAGAATTTGACATAATTTTTTATAGTAAGAAAGTCGATAGAAACGAATTAATTGTGTAAATATTACAACCAAAATTGATTATACCGGAAAATTAAATGTCTGCCAGTTCGTAAGCTAACCAGGTTACACAAGTTTTAGTGAAGATCGCCCACTAAAGATTCTCGCACCGCACCAGAAATAACGGTTTCTTCGTTATAAACTGGATGGTTTATACCAGCCTTAATTTGGGCACCCTGTTTAGCAGCGGATACCATATCAGCACTCAATTCGAAACGAACAAAATGTACCGCAGATGTTTTTTCTTCGGTCTCACGTTCCAGATCTTCATTGGCAATGGGCGTTACCTTTTCAAAACCATCAAC
Organism: Gammaproteobacteria bacterium; assembly: GCA_030613605.1. Classification (GTDB taxonomy): domain Bacteria; phylum Pseudomonadota; class Gammaproteobacteria; order SZUA-152; family SZUA-152; genus SZUA-152. The sequence continues at coordinate 2,682 of JAUWLO010000227.1, forward strand.
CTGGATCCACAGCGCTTTTTCTACACCGATTAATTTGGCCAGTGCCTTTTTACGTTCCTGTTCATCACCGTATTCCAGCATAAATGTTGCTTTCCAGTTCATGCCATCAGGAATAAGCGGATTGTAGACGTCCAGCTCTTCCTGGATACCCTCTTGCTCAAAAATACGTTCGATGCGTAACATTTCCTGCACCTGGTATTGCATGGTCAGGGTGTCTTCAAAGTAAAGCGAAGCATGTTCGCCAATGTCGACACGACGATTTTTTTTATGTGCGATTATTTTAGTGCGGAATTCTGGCCGTATACGGGAATACTCTTCCAGGCTATAAAGATCATCGTGGGTTAATTTGCTCATCACTTACTCCTAATAATTCTGATTGTTCTTTACTAAAGACTAGATATCGTAGGCTTTACGTAGCAGGCTCATTGGGTGTTCCGTCTTACTACCATCCGCCAAACCATGAGATATATGATGCCCTGCCATGGGACAGTCACTGCCATAGTGATCGGCTTCTGCCTTTTTCACCCGAGCAACCACTGGCCGCACTATTTTCATGGAAGCCGCATGAAATTCTTTTTTAACCGCATAGGTCCCATCATGCCCGGAGCAGCGTTCGATGATTTCAACCGTGGTGTCGGGTATCAACGCCAGCACATCACGGGTTTTGGCGCCTATATTCTGCACCCGTTGGTGACACGCGGCATGATAGGCCACTTTGCCCAGCGGGGTTTTAAAATCTGTATTGAGCTTGCCTGCCTTGTGGCGGTGCATCAGGTATTCAAAGGGATCAAAAATGGCTTTGCCAACCTTTTGCACGTCAGC
>JAUWLO010000111.1 GCA_030613605.1 Gammaproteobacteria bacterium
TTGCTGGCGATCCTCCTGTATTCGGCGAATATCACCATAAACATCATCGCTATAATGAAAATGATGGTGATGCCAGTCAAAATAATGATCATCCGCAATCGCCGCACCTATAATCAGGCCAACAGTAAACCCGACAAATGCGGCTTCCTCAGAATGATCTACATAAACAACTGTTGTACTTGGTGGATAAGAGTAATACTGAGGGACATAGATAACTTGCGGGTTAGCCGGAACGACCTTGATAACTTCTTTTTCAACTATAACGATTTGTTTGTCGCTACTACTTAGCTCCCCTGCTTCATAGGCAATGCTTCTTACTTTCTGAATGGCCTTAAGAACTGCTTCTTGATCTTTTTTCACCGCCTCACCAAGCTCTACTGTCCAGGACAATTTGGTATTCATCATTTCCAGAACAGGTGGTACTGACAGCAATGCTTTGACAGAAGGATGCCAGTTAGTATCCGGATTCAGGTTAATATCATCTCCCTGTGTACGTAGATAACGTGCGGCCTCTACAATCTGTATAGGATTTGTTGATGCAGGAAGAATCTGGGAAAGTAATGCATCAGGGTACAAGGCGATCGGTTCCACCAATTTTTCAATCGGCGTATTCGCCATTAATACCTGCGGTAACATCGCCACACTTAAGGATATCACCATCAAAATGTTTTTTAACATGGTGTTTAACATTTTTTCTCCTTAATCAATATTACGACTAGAATCCCGCGACTCTCTCGATAAACCAAAACGCGGCGATGCTGCCAATGCCGTAGGCCGGTAACTGACGTGCCCAGGCCGGCCACTCGCTACGCACTTTGCGCACAATGAAAAACAGTACCATCACAGCAGCAATAAACAACAGTTGCCCCAGTTCCACACCGACATTGAACATCAACAATGCCACCGGCACTTCGTTTTGTGGCAGGCCGACATTGCTGAGTGCGCCGGCAAAACCAAAGCCGTGCAACAAGCCAAAGACAAAGGCCACTATCCAGGGGTATTGGGCCGTTAAACTGGGCAGACCACGGTTGACCTTCACCAGCTCGCTGGCAAGAAACAGGATCGACAAGGCAATGGTGGCTTCAACCGGTGGACCTGGCACCCACATCACACCCAGGGTTGCAGCGGCCAGGGTAATACTGTGCGCCAGTGTAAAAGAAGTAACCGTAATCAGAAGTCGCCGCGCACCACTAACAATAAGTAACAGGGCCAACACAAAAGTCAGGTGATCGAACCCCGAAAGGATATGATCCACACCCAACACGGTGTAATCGCCAGCTACTTGCCAGGCAGAACGCTGAGCGACAATCTCCACCCACGGTTGGCTGGGCCGCGCGATGGCCCTGGTCTGGGTGCCATCAAGCCAGATAAAGCGAACAAACACATCGGTAATGGTGGCTTCTAATCCAATGAAGCGAATCACACCCCCTTCAATGTCACCATTTGGCACACTCACCACGCGCCGATGCAAAGCCGAGTCTGATAATTGTTTAATAGTCGGCTCACCCACGGTTTGCCACTGTTCGGGTAATTGCAGTTTGGCCGGATGGGGTTTTTTGTAATAAATCGGCGCCCGCCAGATCACCTCATAGCGCTCGGCTGTCAGTTGCCTAACTTCCAGCGAGCTGGGCTGTAATTCGTGGGCAAAGGCCTGGCCAAAAAAGCCGGCGCAAACCACCAGTAATACGCCTATATATAAGGTATAGCTTCGCTTCATCATTGTGCTTCACCCGCTTGAGCGGTTGATATCATTCCGCCCCCTGCAGCTTGTGCACTTTTTACTGATTCAATCGTGATTTCATAGCCGTCGCGTAGCGTCTGGTAAGCCAGGTTTTTTTGTTCCTTGCGCAGCTGGACCAGGTATTCGCGTTTCACCAACTCGCGAATTTCTGCCAGTGCTGGCTGGCGCGCTTCAATGCGCTCACTGACTTTCAGCAAATGCCCGCCATAGGCCGAATAAACCGGTCCCGTCCAGTCACCCGGCTCCAGCTTGATGGCATCCTGGGCAAAGCGCTCACCAAAGGAACGTGCAATCTCGCTTTGCGTCGCGAGGCTATAGTCAAAGGGCACCAATGTGGGATCACCCATCGATTCAGGTGAGGCGCCGTCATTCAAACTGGCCAGCAATTGCTTCGCGTCGTTACCCAGATCTTTTCGTTTGTCGGGATTGAGAAACACCTGTTGGAATGAGACCTGCGCTTCGCTGCGGAACTTGTCCGGATGCTTTTCTAAAAAGGCCGTTAACTTCTCATCGGTCACATCTTGCGACGACAAATCTTCGAGGATAAATTCCAGCTTCATGCGCATGCGTCGACGCACCAGCGGGTCATTCTGATCCAGACCCATAGCCAGGGCCTCACGGTAAAACACTTCTTCGCGTACGTAATTATCAACCAGGGTGGTGAGTTCGTCTTCGTTAGGTGAGCGCATCCAGGTACGCTTGAAGTTGGCAGCCAGTTGCTCAACCTGACCGCTATTCACAACGATACGGTTCGGAGCTTTGCTACCCTGCTCACTCGTCAGGCCATAAAACAGGAACAAAGCAAAACCGATTAACAGGAAATGCAGCAGCGGTTCGCGCCATAGACTCTTGATGTTCATCTTCATACTGCTATCTCCTGAGTATTTGTTTTGTACCAAATCAATTTTTCTTTTTTTCTCAGTAGCAACAAATACGCTTGATTGATTTCATTGCTTGTTCCATGTTTTCATTTTCTTGCTTGAATATGTTTACTTCGCCGTTAGTGTTTTACAAGATAATTCTTGGCTTCAAGACAAACACTGAAGGCTTTCTTGAAATTGTCCATTTGTTTTTGAGTCGTCGCTTGTTTGGCCTGCCCCTGCTTCTCTGCCTCTTGTGTAGCCTGCTCTTTGGCACGTCGTGCCCTTCGCCTGGCAGCTATGGCCCCGATTCCAGCACCAACAGCAGCACCTTTGCCAGCATCGTCATCGGCGATCTCCCCAATAATTGCACCCGCAGCTGCACCACCTAATGCACCACGTGCCCCGGCGCCTTTCCCTGCTTGCTGGGCCTTTGCTTTTTCCTGTTCAGTCTCCTGTTTCTGCTGGGCAGCTTGTTTTGACAAGTCAAAAGGATCGTGCCCGACGTTAGCCGTTGCCCACTCGTAACAAGTTGCTTCGTCTTTGGACTGCTGGGCAGCAGTCTGGCCAGCCTTGGGAAAAACGTAAACTTCAATAGTTGCAGCAAGCGTTTTGCCCGATGACTTGTTCTGGGCATGAGCAATCGAAACACCTGCAAAGATCAACACAAATAAAAAACTATACCATTTCATAATTAATACCCTCCTGATTTACCTTCTGCTTCTACGCCTTAACCGTTAGTAATCCATGGCCGCTATTCACCACGATACGGTTCGGTGCTTCGCTACTAACCTCACGCGTTAGATCATAAAACACGAACAAGGCAACACCGATTAACAGGAAATGCAGCAGCGGTTCACGCCATAGATGTTTGATACTTATTTTCATACTGCTATCTCCTGAGTATTTGTTTTGTACCAAATCATATTTATCTCCAAGGATGGAGTGGCAGATAACTGCTCGGTAATTGCTCCTGCATTACCCTACCTTCGCCCATCCATGGGCTCGTCCTTGCGTGATCTGCACTCCCTACATCCATGTAGGTCGTATGCTGAGAATCGTCTGGAACGATTCCAGTGCATTTCTTCTCTCACCGATTTAGTACTACATCGAACGTCTCATTTCGTTTGCCATTCAGTAGTCCACTTGATTTAGTCATGTCCTCGCTTCGAGAAATCAGCCAACTTTAACGCCAACGCCAATAACGCGATCCCACTCGGTAACACAAGCATCTCCCAGGTGAGGTTATCGAGGTTTAACCACACCTGCCGGGTGAACAGGACGAACAACACCACAATGATTAAGTGCGCGAGAGTCTCTTTCAGTTCTCCAATATTTTTGGGTACCACTGATGATTGCACCAGGTTGGCAAGGGCAGAACCTTTCTTTTCACAAAACAGTGCGTACATACCGAAACCCAAATACAACATTACGAGTGCGATAAGAAAGGCATCCACTGATTCAATAATACGTCCGATGGCTGCATCTTCCTCGCTCAGGTGCTCAAGTACTCTTTCACCTGCGGTACCGGCTAATACAGTCGTGCCGGTTCCGGTCACGTAGCCGTACACGGCCTTGTAAACTTTAACGCCCCCGACTACGAGCATCAGTGCTGCACTTATAAATGAGAAAAAGACAGCAACCAAAGCGCCATAGCGAAGACTTGCAATAAAATTAGTCATAAATGCCACTCACTTTTGAAATCAATAAACGATAATCTGTTATGCAATTGCCTACTCCTTAGTTAAAGCGTATACCAAATCGGCAATGTAAACGCTCATTCTTGCGTCGTCATCGGAGCATCCTATAATCAAATACCTGCTCTTATTTAATTTTCGTAAAACCTTTCATAATCCAGGAGCCATCTTTAACAGCCGCCTTGGGACCATAAAAACGAAACAGGAATATCGAGTTATTGTCGCTATTTGTCTCGATCCAGTTGGACTCTTTATATTTGGATGCTCGTGGTCCGACGTATAGATCAATTGAACCATCTTTGTTGTACTGCAGGCCTTCATCTAATGAGCTGATATCCGGACTGGCAACATTCTCAAAAAATACGGCTGTTTTGGCGTCATAGGCTGTTAACGACCAAAACTGCTTAACGGGTACATTGGCAGGCACATGCAGTTTGTAATTCGATCGCGCATCAAGAGGCTCACCATCCATATCACGTGCGGCGTAAATGTAAGCAGATGCAGCCCCTAATTTTACAGGGGCGCAGCAATACATTGAAAAGGTTTCGGCACGTGCATCAATGGCAAATTCTGACTCAGTTACATATTTAAACTGAGTTAACCAGCCGATGGGTTTAGCTGGTTTCATCCATCCTGGATTTCCTTCCCACCATGGCCCGGCGATATCCCGCGTCATAATAATAAGATCATCAAGCGCAGAACTTACCGCCTTGGACAACCTATCGCGGGTTGCTGCCGAAGGTTTGAACGCTTTACCATGCTGATAGCCAAAGGACTTCATCATGCCCATCATCATCAGATCACGCTCAACCACCGTTTCTAGATTCAGGAATTCAGTCAGTATATCGAAGTAAGCGGCATCACGCGGGTCCACGTTGTCATACATCTTGTTATACACGTCGATATGTTTACCTTTTCTTTCAGGCGCATTGAGCGGATAGACATTTAATTGTTGAATAAACTGATTCGCCTCAGCTAGGTCAGATTCACTATAAGAGGCCGGGATCACCCTGAAATTGAAAAAGGAAATATTACGTTCTGTGCGCACCTGAATATAACCGTCAGGCACCACACCATCATAAGATGCCGGAAGGATGAGGTATTTACCTCCCTTACCTTTATCAATACCTTTTGAGCCAACATCCACCAGCGGTACCTGAAAGCTGTCCATGATGGTTCCAAAGATATCCGTTTTGGCAGTTACCGCCGGGATTTCAACGACCACTGGTTCATTCGGTGAGGTTTTAAGGACGCTCTCCACATACAAAGAAACCGAGTTTGGAGTAAGAATTCTCCATTTCCAGTTTGAGGGTTGCGATAAGTAAGCAATATCATTGTAATCACCACCGAGCTTCTTGATCGCATCCAGAGACAAAGCCACACCCATCAATGGTTGTGACCATAAAACCGCCTCCTTAGCTCGATAGTAGCTGCGTTCGGCGTTTACATCTTTTATTGTCGTATGGCTTTTACTTGTAGCATCTGTAGCTTTAGATGCAGAGGTGTCAGTTTGCTGAGTACAGGCACTCATGCCAGCGACAAGAATAAATGCAATTAAAAAGTTAAAAACTTTCATTAACACTTTCCTTATTTATTAAGGCGTATACCAAATCGGCGATGTGTAGGCGCGTTCCTGGGTGATCATTGGCACATCGCCGGTCACTTTAACTCCGAAGCGCTTGGCATCGTAGGCAGTCCAACGCGGTGTTGGTATCTCGATAACACGAGCGTAATAAACTGCGCGCTGCTTGCGATTAAAATCTGGGTCTTTCCACACCGTGATCAGTTCGGGATTGCCGATGCTGTTGGTCCAGGTGGCTTTGGCGATATTGACAGTGTTACCCAACGGCGGCAGCTTGCCGTTTTTACCCGGCTTGCGATCACCCGACCACACCACGTCATAAACCTTCTCATGGGTCTTGCCTTTCTTGTCCAGCCAGCCCTTGACGATCTGAATGCGATCGAGATTGCCGCTTAATGGATCCTTCATTGCACCGACGAGGAAGGTAGGCGCTTTGCCTTTGGGCGCTTTCGAAAGATCGCCACCCATGGGGACGCCTTTCGTATAGCCGACTTCGGCGGGGAGTCGGTTCATGGCGTCATCGGCGCTGAAATCCCAACCGCCAAAAAAGCGCACTAACATACGAGGACCGGTGGTGCCGTAAACTTCCTTTCGCATCATGGCATCGAACAGGGCCTCGCGGGTATTCTCGCTGGCCCACACACCAGTGTAACCGGAGGCACCATAAACCCATCCCATGCGCTCAAGATTGCCGACCTTCATGGCGCTCTTGGTGGAGCGATCAGCTTCGGGCTCCTCACCCGAGTGCTTGCCAAAGAAGTGTGCTTCCTCTGCTGTTGCCAGAGATGTGTGCGAGTCGGTTGAACCTAGAAATCCAAACTTATAGGGATTGGTGCCGAGCTTCGCTTCAAGCTTCAGGCCGTGTTTCAGGGCCTCGCGGGCATATTCGTACTGCAGCATTTTTT
>JAUWLO010000217.1 GCA_030613605.1 Gammaproteobacteria bacterium
TTCTTTTTCCTGGGTTCTTCCGGTGCTTTGGTAATCATCCCCACACTGGGTGCGCCTGCTTTTTGCAATAAAACCATTGCAGTAATGACCTTGCCATACTCAACCTTGCTGTCACCACGCACATATATCGGGGTTTTTGGCCGGTGCCTTAATACCGCAGCGACTTTGGTCACCAGAAGTTGGTGATCAACAGGGTCATCGATCTTGTCTCCCACATTGAGGTAGTAATCACCCTCTACCGTCACTGTGACCACCAAAGGCTCATCGGTTTCCCCCGTCATTGCCTCTGCATCAGCCGACGGTAAATCCACCGCAACACCCTGTGTCAGCAACGGTGCGGTAATCATAAAGATCACCAACAGCACCAGCATCACGTCGATGTATGGCACCACGTTGATTTCAGACATGGGTTTGCGGCGTACGCGTGAGACAGGTGCTGCCATTTACTTGTGCGCCTGCCGTTGCAGGATGCTGGAAAATTCTTCCAGAAAGGCATCATAACGGCCAATCAACCGTTCCATTTCAGTGTTGAATTTATTGAAACCGATAACGGCCGGTATGGCCGCAAACAAACCCATGGCCGTTGCCACCAATGCCTCGGCAATGCCCGGCGCCACCATGGATATGGTTGCCTGTTTGACGTTACCCAAGGCACGGAATGAATTCATAATGCCCCATACCGTTCCGAACAGGCCGACATAGGGACTGGTAGAACCAACCGTCGCCAGAAATGACAAATGCAATTCCAGTTTGTCGATCTCGCGCGATAACGCAACACGCATGGAGCGCTGCGAACCTTCCAGTACCGCTCGAGGATCAATACCTTCCTGTTTACGTAGACGCGCAAACTCCTTAAAGCCCGCTTCGAAAATCACGCTCATACCCGAATCGCCATGGCGACCTGATGTCACCTGATTATAAAGGTTGGAAAGATCACCGCCGGACCAAAAGCGTTCTTCGAACTCATCGGCCTGCTGACGCGCATGAACAAGCATTTTGCGTTTCTGAAAAATAATGTTCCACGACATCAGTGAAACAACCAGCAACAGAAACATCACCAATTGAACCAACACGCTGGCATTGGTAATTAATGAAAGGATCGATAGATCAGTTGTCACCTAAAATCTCCTTACGGACGGAATCTGGAATAGCGCAGGGTCGCATGGAACTGGCATTGAGACAGGCAATCTTGATTTGCCCCCGACACAATACCTGATCCGGTGAAACTGCTTCGCTTTCTTCTCCATTTGTTATTGTACTTTTTGTTGTATTTTCTGTTTTGGTCGTATCGACCACAACTTCCTGCTTAAACGTTAAACTTGCCTTACCGGTTGCAATTATTTCGGCACTAACCGACAACAGCTGGTTAAAAAGAGCGGGCTTGAGGTAATCCACCTGAACGGAACGTACCGCAAATATGATGCCCTGCTCGCTTATTAGCCTGTCCTGCTCCAAACCTAATGACCGCAACCATTCTGTACGCGCCCTTTCCATGAATTTAAGATAATTGGCATAGTACACAACGCCGCCGCTATCGGTATCTTCATAATACACTCTCACTGGCCAATAAAATTTGCCTCCTAAATCAGCCACTGTGGTTATTCACCCTTTCCAAAGACAACAACCAGTGAAGAAAATTCCAACAGGCGCAATTTTAACATTAAATTAAACAGACTCAGGATCCGAGATAAATTCCTCAGATGCATCGGCTCGTGTCGGCACCGGCAGACCAAAATATAAATAGGCATTACGAGTCGCTACCCGGCCGCGGGGTGAACGCATTAAAAAACCTTGCTGAATAAGATAGGGTTCCAGCACATCTTCAATTGTGCCGCGCTCTTCGCCGATGGCAGCTGCCAGGTTATCCACGCCCACAGGACCACCGTCGAACTTCTCAATTACGGCCAGCATCAGTTTGCGATCCTGCATATCGAAGCCGTTTTCATCCACATCCAGCAAATCCAGGGCCCGACCGGCAATATCAACGCTAATATCACCGTCCGCTTTTACTTCTGCATAATCCCGCACCCGACGCAGCAAACGATTCGCGATACGCGGTGTGCCTCGGGAGCGTTTGGCAATCTCACCAGCACCCGCCGTATCCAGATGCACCTCAAGAATATCTGCAGTTCGCTTCACGATGTGAGCCAGGTCGGGGATTGAATAAAATTCCAGTCGCTGCACGATGCCGAACCTGTCCCGCAAAGGTGAGGTGAGCAAACCGGCACGAGTGGTGGCCCCCACCAGAGTGAATGGCGGCAGATCGAGCTTCACCGAACGAGCAGCCGGGCCTTCGCCGATCATGATATCCAGCTGGTAATCTTCCATGGCCGGATAGAGCACCTCCTCAACCACAGGCGAGAGGCGGTGGATTTCATCCACAAACAGCACATCATGAGGATCCAGATTGGTGAGCAAAGCCGCCAGATCACCGGGGCGCTCCAGTACCGGCCCCGAAGTATGACGCATATTGACGCCCATCTCGGCGGCAATAATATGCGCCAGGGTCGTCTTGCCCAGACCGGGGGGGCCAAAAATCAGAGTATGATCCAGTGCCTCACTGCGTGCACGAGCCGCGGAGACAAAAATCTCCATCTGCTCCGAAACCTTGGGCTGACCCACATAATCAGCCAGCTTCTTGGGCCGAATAGCCCTGTCCTGGGCTTCTTCCCGCTCATCTCGATGGGTGCCTGCAGGGCTAATAAGACGGTCGGTTTCAATCATGGGGTGAGTGTACTACACAAGGCGATGGCTTTTGAGTCGAACCGCTCACCTTATTGGCTGCAGTCTGAAGATTTATAGCCCAGCCATTTCAAAAACTAGATTCCATCGATTGCTGGCCATACAATGATTCTAAAACCACTCAAGTAAAACGAAACAAGAGATCTGATATGAAACACTCATCCTCCATATTCCTGCTGATACTGACCTCTTCTTTATTAATCGCGTGTGATACAGGTAAAGACCCTTCCTCACAGACTGATAATAAGAAAGCTGCTCCTGTACCTTCTACAGCAACTGAACACGAAATTTCCCTGGTCGCAGGCTGTAATGGTTGCCATGGAGCCGATGGCGTTACCACAAGAGCTGATACACCCTTTCTGGCGGGCCAATCTGCAAAATACCTTGAATTCGCCATGCGCAGCTATCTGATTACAGACCGCAAACATGATGTGATGCGTCAGGCAATATTTGATCTCACCGTAGAGGAGCGAATGGAAACGGCTAACTATTATTCCCGGCTCACAACAAATTGGAAAGTCGGCAGCGAGTCTCAACAAACCGGTTCTTTGCAAACCAATGGCCGGCAAACCAGCCCAGAAAACATTCGTGCGGGACAGAAGTTATCCAAACCCTGTTCCGGCTGCCATGGCCTTGATGGCAACAGCATCAAAACAGGTGTCCCCAGCCTGGCAGGTTTGCAGGCCGCATATTTTGTTCCGGCGTTAAAAGCCTATCTATCCGGTACACGTCAAGGCTCGGCCATCATGAAAAACTTTAAGCTGAGTCTGAGCAACAACGACATCAACAATCTTGCTGCCTTTTTTGCTGCCCAACAACGGCAACGTTCACCCCTCAGTGCCGCGTCACAAAAAATCACTCCCAGCGACGCACTCACGCAACGTTGTCTGGGATGTCATGGACATGATGGCAA
>JAUWLO010000188.1 GCA_030613605.1 Gammaproteobacteria bacterium
CTCTTAACGGACATTGATTAATAGGGGGCAGACCGCACATGTGCATCCATGCGCTCTCGGCATAAGGCAGTCCATAGCCAATGATTAAAGGGGTCAGCCCCCTTTTTTGGTTGCCCACAGAAAACACCAACGTTGAGAAAACCAAATGATCACTTTAGGAAAAACTTATACACTTAACGTGGTTAAAAGCGTCGATTTTGGATTTTATGTAGACGCCATGGAATTGGGAGAGGTGTTATTGCCATTAAAGCATGCACCAAGTGGCCTTGCTGTAGGTGATTCGATTGAAGTCTTTCTTTACCTTGATTCTGAAGTATTAAAAGCGTCAGAGCCCTTTAGTTATTCGAGAGTTGGAGCTGGATATTGAGGACTACCGGCATCGTTACACACTGCAGCCCTTTAGCGGTTTTCGCACCGGCTTGTTGGGTTCAGCGTTGATCAATATCGATTATGGCCAAACGGTGAGCTACGGCATTTTGCACCGCGAGTTCGATGACTACTTGTTAAGGCGCAGATGCTATTAAAAAATCATTATTTCTCACGCCACATATTGCTCGACAAATGGTTTTTGCATCAGGGTGCTGGTTTGTCTTTAAAAAGTTAGCTAGGCGCTTGTCTGACCTGTAAAGGTCATGGTGAGACATTAATAAATTTTTTGTTTCTGGTATCACACTTTATGTCGGCATTGATCGCACGCACTCAAGGATATCTACGGTGGTTGGTTCACTTTATAAGACTTGTTGTATCCGGTTTTCGTAGTAATCAGGGTTTTCTGCTTTCGGGCGCGGTGGCGTATTACACGCTGTTATCTATTGTGCCGATGTTTGCTGTTGTCCTGGTGGCGCTCTCTCAGTTGGTTGATCCTCATGAGTTACTAGAAACAGCGCGTGCTTACCTGGAATTGGTGGCCCCCGGAAAGTCGATGGAATTGATCCAGCAGATTGAAAAATTTCTAGTGAACTGGAAGGTGATTGGTGCGTTGGGTTTGCTGATTTTATTGTTTTTCAGTTCGCTGGCATTTACTTCTTTGGAGAATGCCATGTCGGTGATATTTAATCACCGTGTAGCGATACGGCGGCGCCATTTTTTTGTTTCGGCCATCATTCCCTATATCTATATTTTGTTGCTAGCGATTGGATTGTTTATCGTGACTACATTAAGCGCAGCACTGAATGCGGCTGATAACAGGTTTTATACCGTATTTGGAAATACCTGGTCACTTGATCAGGCGACCACCGTGCTTATTTATTTGCTTGGAATAATCGGAGAGTTGCTTTTACTCACTTCGTTATACCTCGTTATGCCCGTTGGTCGCCTGGTGTTTCGGCATGCGCTCATTGGCGGCCTAACGGCCACTATATTGTGGGAATTAACCCGCCATTTTCTGGTGTGGTATTTCTCTACCCTTTCTTTTGTGAATGTGATCTATGGTTCTTTTGCATCCGCCATAGTCATCCTGCTCAGTTGTGAAGCTGCAGCAGTAATTTTACTACTTGGTGCGCAAGTCATCGCCGTTTATGAGCAGGGAAATACTTACAAAAAAGCTGGATTACAGACATAAAACAAAAGAGGCTGCTCGTAAATCAGCTCTTAACGGGCATCAGCCCCATAACATCGATTATTATAATAAACACAATTAAGAGGTGACGATCCGCGGTGTGATTTTGCAGAGACCTTGATCAAAACCTATCTAGTAGCTAAAACCCATCTACCTATGCGGAAAGCAGTTATACTGTTATTAGGTGAACGTGTCCGGGAAAAAGTGGGAAGTACGGGTCATTTATGATGCATAAGCACTTGAACAGAACGATCGACGGTAGCCGCCGATGAGACTGTTACTCGCCGAAGACAATGAAGCCCTCGGCAAGGGCCTTTATGCGGGGCGGTCCGAGGCTGGCTACGCCGTGGACTGGGTGAAGGATGGTGATACGGCACTCTCGGCCATTTTCTCCGAGGAGTATGACGTCATTACCCTCGACATCGGCCTGCCCAAAAAATCCGGCCTGGAGGTGCTGGCCGAGATACGTAGCCGGGAAAAAGAAGTGCCGGTGCTGATTCTCACTGCCCGGGACACGGTAAGCGATAAGATCCTGGGATTGGAAAGCGGGGCCGATGACTACCTGGTAAAACCCTTTGACCTGAACGAACTGGTGGCCCGCCTCAGTGCCATCATCCGGCGCAGTAAGGGCCGCGCCTCGGCGAAAATTACCTACCAGGATATTGTGCTCGACCCCAGCGCACATTTGCTAACCCAGGGCGGGAAGCCTGTCGAGTTGTCACCACGCGCGTTTGAAATCCTGAAAACGATGATGGAAAATAAGGGCCGCGTGATGTCAAGGAGTCGCCTGGAAGAAAGCATGTACTCCTGGAAAGACGAAATTGACAGTAACGCCATCGAAGTTTACATCTACCAGATCCGTAAAAAACTGGGCAGCGACCTGATTAAAACCATTCGCGGCGTTGGGTACATCCTGGGATGAGAAAACCGATATCAATCCGAAAGCGCCTCATTGTCAGCCTGCTGGCCCTGGTTGCCTTTACTTTTCTGCTGACCATTAGCAAGAACTATGTGGATACTCTCACTGAAATCCAGGACTTGATGGATGCGGAGCTCTCACAAGCTGCGCACGTGCTATTAACATTAAGTACCCATGAATTGTATGAGCAGATGGCGTTCGTCTCGAAAGAAGGTGAAGACAATGGGGGTGGCGTGGCGACACAGATCCATACCCATGTGCACAAGTACGAACAGGAGACCGATTTTCAAATATGGACCATGGATGGCCGCCTGGCCGTTCGCTCGGAAAATATGCCCGAATTATTAATGAGCAACGAACCCGAAGTTTTTGTTGATCGAGAAATTAATGGTAAACGTTGGCGTGTTTATGCCATCAATAACGAAGAAAAAACCATCCAGGTACAGGTGGCCCAACGACAAACCAAACGCAACGAACTCAGCGCCAGTATCTCCCGGCGACTCATCACATCGATGGCACTGGTGTTGCCGGTGCTGGCGATCCTGATTTTTGTCACGGTGGGCAAGGCATTAAGGCCGTTAAATGAAATTGCCGACGAAATCGCGGATCGACAAAGTGAAAACCTGGAACCGATCAGGATAGTTAATGCGCCGATCGAAACCCACGCCATGATAGCCGCGCTGAATGAGTTGTTTAAGAGGCTCTCAGAAGCGATCGAAAATATCACCTTGTTTACGGCTAACGCTGCACACGAACTCAGAACACCCCTGGCGGTACAGAAAGTTCATGCGCAAATTGCGCTGCAATCAAAAGACGAAGAGACTCGCAACGAAGCGCTTAACGAAATCGTGCATAGTGTTGAACGCGCCACGTCATCAGTAGAGCAGTTACTGACACTGTCGAGACTGGATCCCCATGGCGAGCTAAACAAGGGCGACTATGTCGATATAGCAAAGGCCACTGAAAATGTGATGGCGGATTTAGCGCCGACGGCCATCGAAAAGGATATCGACATTAGCCTGATTGCTGCTGGTAAACGAAAAGTGTGCGGGCGTGAAGGTTTGATCAATATCCTGGTGCGCAACCTGGTCGAAAATGCGATCCGCTATACGCCTGAAGGTGGGAAAATAGAGGTCGATGTCCATGAATCGGACAACAACAAGATGGTATTACGTATTGCCGATAATGGCCCGGGTATACCGCCTGAGGAACGGGAGCAGGTCTTCGAACGATTTTATCGTTCACAGAACAGCGATCAATATGGCACCGGGCTCGGATTGTCCATGGTGAAACGGATCATCGAAATCCACCAGGCCGACATTCAGCTGGGCGATTCCCCGCTGGGTGGTCTCCAGGTGGAGGTCTCGTTCAGGCTGGCCGAAAAACCCCAATAAGTTATCCTCATAAGCCCTTCACCAAAAACTGCTTTATTCAGATTTTCCTTAAGCATCCACCCGGTTTTCTTAATATAATCGCGATTCCACGCTAACGGATAACGCGGAATCCTGAATTTTTTCTTATTTTTCATCTACTTATGGTTTTATAATAAAAGGCAAAGCCTTAAGCGTTTATTCATATAACGCTCAGAATCAATTCATGTTGTGTCCCTATACTTTCGCCCAAGCAAATGAAATGAGATGA
>JAUWLO010000178.1 GCA_030613605.1 Gammaproteobacteria bacterium
ATTAGCGATAACAATTTTTTCAAACATAATTTTGTTTAATCTGATTTTAGTTAAATGGGTGTAGTGAGTTTTTATTCAACGACGGTTCTTAATGTTTGTCATTCAATAACAAACAGGTCCTGGCCGTATTCAATCGGTTCGCCATTGTCTGCCAGAATAGCTTTGACAGTACCCGCTTTGTCGGCCTCGATCTGGTTGAGTAATTTCATGGCTTCAATGATGCACAGGGTGTCGCCTACGCTGACACTCTGTCCTACTTCCACAAAAGGAGAGGAGCCAGGAGAAGCAGAACGGTAAAAGGTGCCTACCATGGGGGAGGTCACTTTATGCCCGCTGATTTCGGGTTCACCAGCCGGTGTTTCAGCAGCCGGCGCCGGCGCAGCTGCTACTGGTGCTGTCAAAGGGGCGGCTGCGACCATCTGTGCGGGAGCCTGGGTGATACGGCTGATACGTACCGATTCTTCGCCTTCATGAATTTCCAGTTCGGCAATATCGGATTCTTCCAGTAGTTCGATGAGTTTTTTAACTTTGCGTATATCCATAATATTTTATTGGTCGCTTGATTTAGTTATAAGTTATTAAAGGATTAGTTTGTTTGATTTACTTAGTTGCGAGTTTGGTTATTGCTGCGTTTAACGCGAGCTCGTAACCCTGTGCGCCGAGGCCGCTAATAACGCCTACTGCCAGATCCGAAAAATAGGATTGCTGGCGAAAATCTTCGCGGGCGTAAATATTCGAAAGATGAATTTCAATAAAGGGTATTGCGACTCCTGCCAGGGCGTCACGTAGCGCCACGCTGGTGTGAGTGAACGCCGCCGGATTAATAATAATAAAAGCAACACTGTCAGCGGCAGCCTGATTAATTCGGTCAACCAGTTCATGTTCGGCATTGCTCTGGAAACTGGCCAGTTCATGGCCGGCTTTTTTAGCCAGCGTGGTTAATTTTTTATCAATGTCATCCAGCGTAGTTAGCCCGTAGTGTTCAGGCTCACGGGTGCCCAAAAGGTTAAGGTTGGGACCGTTGAGGACAAGAATTTTGGCCATAATGTGGTAAGTAGTGTGATAAATCCGCGTTACTGTTCTGTTTAGTCGTTAACTTGTCGCTAATCGTCGTGAAAAACGGTTAAATACAGTCAAATAGTAGTTAAATGCTATGAACTGGTTGTTGGCTGCCTGAGCCAGCAATGACTTGCGGCGATTATGGCGCATTGAAACTGTGATGTCCAGAATTTGCCATTTGTTAGAGATTCGCCGAAGTTGTCGGCAAGTTCATAGCAAAATACTGTATTTTTTGCTGAAACCTAATCTAGAGCAGCTGCTTGATATTTTTCTCGGCCATTTCTCGTGTCATTTCACCACGCTGGACGAAATGGATCTGACCCTGGCGGTTGATTACCACCGTGTAAGGCAGCGCGCCGTAACGATTGCCATAATCTTTGGATATGTTGATGGCATCGTCTTCACCGATGAGCATCGGGTAGTCAACGCCATAAGTATCCATAAACTCCAGCACGGCGTCTTTTTTATCAATGGCAATGCCAACAAATTGCACGCCTGCAGCTGCATATTGTTCCTGCAGATCGACAAAAGTCGGCGTTTCTTTGACACAGGGTGGACACCAGGTCGCCCAGAAATTCAATATCAGGACTTTGCCATCCCATTCGTGAGAATTACGCACAACACCGTTAATGTCGGGCAGTGTAAATTCAGGTGCAGGGCGGTGGACCATGGCCTGCGCAACCTGATTACCTTCCGAGTTATTTGAGAGTTGTTTGATTAGCAGATTGCCACCCCACATGCCGGCAATAAACATGGCAAGGTAAGCAGCAATACGAACAGGATTTTTCATGTTGAGGTTATTGTTTATTGATTAACGTTTTGTACGTTAATTTTATTTTTAATATAGGTAACCATAAAAAACTATTGCGACATAAAATTTATTCAGTTTAGGTTACATCTTGTTAAGAATAGCAATAAATTCGTCAGGTCCTCTAAAGCCATAAAAATTTAGATCTTTGCGCATCTTGCCATGCTTATCAAAAAATAACATGGCGGGTGGACCAAACACTTTGTAGCGCTTTTTGATGGCTTCAGTTTTAGCATTGTTTGGATCTTCAACATCCACTTGCAGTAAAATAAACTTGTCCCGGAAAATTCTCTGTACCTGTGGGTTGGAAAAGGTGGCTTTTTCCATGCGTCGACAATCGGTACACCAGGTGGCGTAGTAATCCAGCATCACTGCTTTGCCTGCGGCTTTGGCTTTTGCCATCTCTCTGTCCAGGTCATCCGTGCTGTGCAACTGGATAAACAGGTCGTGCGGTTCTACCGTGGCTCCCTGAGTCACAGCCCCCTGGCTGCTTCCGAAACTCATGTGCGACATGTCCATGGGCTGCATCACATCGCGGTTACCAAACACACTACCAACCAGTGCCAGTACACCCCAGATGAGCACCACGATGCCAAGTCCTTTCCACAGGAAGCGCCAGTTGCTGCTGCCTTCGGGAATGTTTTGTGTGGCGCCCATGTACACACCGCAGACGATGAAGAAAATGCCCCATAACAATAAAACGGGCACCCCCTGTAGCGGTGTGAGCAGATAGATAGCGACACCAATCAATAGCGCACCAAAGATGTACTTGATGGTGTCCATCCACATGCCTGCCTTGGGTAACAGGTGTCCCGCACCCACGCCTACCATCACCAGGATAACGCCCATACCCATGGCCATGGCGAACATCATGGAAGAGCCCAATACCGGGTCACCGGCCTGGATGGCAATGCCGAGCACTAACATTAATAACGGAGTGACACAGGCGCCGACAATGAGCGCCGAGACCAGGCCCAAAAAGAAAGTGCCAGCCATGGAGCCGCCCTTAACATTTTGACTACGCGTTTGCAGCAGTGACTGAATGGCGGAGGGCATTTGCAACTGGAAGAAACCGAACATGGAGAGTGACAGAACCACCAAAATGGCGGCGACGGTGCCGATCGCCCAGGCATTTTGTGTGTAGGCCTGTAACTGTTGGCCGGAGGCGCCCGCCAGCCAGCCGGCGACTGAATACGTTACCGCGGTACCCATCACATAACTGCCGGATAACACACCGGCGCGCATTTTAGAGGGTGCTTCGCCACTTTGACCGACAATAGCGCCCACCAGAATCGGAATCATTGGCAATACGCAGGGTGTAAAGGTGAGTAGCAAACCAATACCAAAGGCGAACAACAGGTTGCCGATGAAGCTGCGACTCTCGTCGGAGTCATTGTTGGTAGACGTTTCTGCATTAGTTGAGGCAGCTGGCAGAGAAACAGGCATCTCCTGCGTCAGCGGTGGGTAACAGAAACCGGCATCGGCACAGCCCTGGAATGTGGCGACCAGAATGACGTCGGTGGGATCCAGGTTGGGGCGTGTCAGCGGAATGTCGAGAGTGACTTCGTGGTAATAAACCACCATTTCACCGAAGGACTCATCTTTCTTGATCTTGCCTTCTGGCATGACGGGCGTGCCGAGGGTTATTCCGTTGGCGTCTTTGAGTGTAAATTTGAATTTGTCGCGGTAGAGGTAAACATCATCAACGACATCCCAATGGGCGCGAATGGTGTTTCCGTCGAGCGCTTCTGCCGAGAAAGTAAAAGCCTGTTCCGGTGGCAGGAATCCGTCATTGGAGTCGAGCAGTCCGAGGCTATTGCCAAAACTTTTCAGGGCTTGCAGAGGATTGAAACTTGATTTTGATTCAGTAGAGCTTGTAGTAGACGGTGTAGCAGGGGCAGCAGTAACGGCTGGCAGTGAGAATGACACGGTTTGCTTTTGCGGTGGGTAACAAATACCCATGTCGGCGCAGCCCTGCGAAGTGATATCCAGTACCAGTGTTTTGGCATTGCCCGTTCTATTAAGAGGAATGTCGATGGCGACCTTGCCACGATAGGTTTCTACCTTGCCGAAAAATTCATCTTCGTGGATTTCGCCTTTGGGGTAGACGCCTGGTTTTGTGGTAATGCCATCGGTTTTGCTGATGAACCTAAACTTGTTGCGATAGAGGTAATACTTGTCAGCGATGATCCATTCGGCGCGCACGGTATTGGCATCAATAACTTTTGTGCTGAGCGCAAAGGCCTGGTCAGGCATGAGCGGTTCTTCATCATCAAACCCGCCAACACTCCCCACGCCTGCATTTGCGGGAAACGTGATAAAAGCGACAAGAAAAATGACCAGCAGGCTGGCCAGTCGGTTAGATAGCAGTCGATGGTTTGGTTTTATGCGCTTCAGGTTCATACTTTTCACGGTAATAAATGGTCTCGTTAGGTTTGATTAAATTAGCTTAAATTCTTGTTGGTATTTT
>JAUWLO010000057.1 GCA_030613605.1 Gammaproteobacteria bacterium
GAAGTTAAATCACTGAATAGAGATTTATTTATTCTTGAAGAAGAGTTGCTATTTCCATCAAGTACGCAATTAGCGGTTTTTGTCTCAGTTGATGTAGGTAACTTTTTCAGACTGGATTCAATTCAGCTTAAAATTGACAATAAAATTGTTGCCAATCATTTATATACAAAACGTGAGTTGGGCGCGCTTGAGCGCGGTGGTGTGCAACGGTTATATCTTGGAAATGTTAAATCAGGGGAGCATGAGCTCATTGCGATATTCTCTGGCCCCGGCCCCAATAACCGTGAATATCGGCGGGGTACCACAATAAAATTTAATAAAAGTTCAGCGGCCAAGTACATGGAGTTAAAAATTATTGATTCATCGGGAAAATTGCAGCCTGAATTTGTTGTTAAGGAATGGGAATAACTTTTTTTATCTAAAATATGTCGTTTAAAGTTAACAAAAAACGATTGAGTTTTGTGGCAGTGTTACCGCTGTTGGTTTTTTGTGTCTACGGTCAGGGCGTGTATGCAAAAACTAGCGCTAGTGAAGTACGCGAGGTACGTGATCTTCATTATGGCATGGTTCTCTATGAGTTTTATCAGGAGAATTATTATTCTGCGGCAGTTAATCTTATAACAGCGCAAGCGCAGAAACGTCTTGAGCATAGTGATAATGAAGCTCGTCTATTGTTAGGTGGTTTGTATTTATCCTATGGCCTGCATAAAGAGGCGGAAGAAATATTTCAGAATGTGATAGATGAAGGTGCATCGGCGCCGGTCCGTGATCGCGCCTGGTTTTTCCTGGGGAAAATACGCTACCACAAGCAATTATTCAGTGAAGCAGAAGCCGCCCTGAATCGCGTGGGTAACTCTCTGGATGAGTTGTTACAGGAAGAATTACATACTCTCAGATCTAACTTGCTGATGGCACAAAAGAAATACCCTGAAGCAGTTCAGTCACTATTACGAACTGCTGATGGCAAAAAGCGCGATTTTGATGATTTGGGTGATGCAAACTACGTAAGGTTTAACCTGGGTGTGGCTTTAATCAGGGCAGGAGAGGAGCAGGAAGGTAGAAAGCTGGTAGAACAGGTTGGTGAGTTACGTAGCAATGACCCGGACATGAAAGCGCTTCGGGATAAGGCAAATCTTGCTATGGGGTATTCGCTGATTAAAAAAGATCCAGCCAATGCCAGAGAATATTTGCAGCGGGTAAGATTGAAAGGACCGTATTCAAATCGTGCACTGTTGGGACTTGGCTGGGCTGAAGTGGAACTGCAGCGTTATGAGAAGGCGCTTGTTCCCTGGCAGGAGTTGGCAAGCAGGGATCGAAATGATGTCGCCGTATTTGAATCCCTTCTCGCTATTGGAAATGCACTGGAACGTCTACGTGTGTATCCACAGGCAATGACGTCCTATCAAAATGCCATAAACCAATATGAGAAAGAACTGGTTTATCTTGAATTGACGGTTGAAGCGGTTAAATCCGGGCGCTTATGGACAGATTTGCTTTCACAGACATCCCAAAATGAAATGGGATGGTTCTGGGAAGCAGAATTATTGCCTAATACCCCTGAGGCCAGGTATCTACCCAATATGATGGCAGGACATGGTTTCCATGAGGCAATAAAAAATCTCAGAGATTTGAATTTTCTTGGGAACAAGCTTGATCGTTGGAGCCTGGAGATGCCAGCTTTCGATTACATGCTCGAGCTGCGCCGTAAAACCTATGAGGCACAATTAAATAAATTAACGCCTGAGCAGACCAAAAACCATGTGATTGATGTCAGAACAACTCGTGATATTTATGCTGCAGAATTGAGAGGCATAGAAGCTAATAATAATTTTATGGCTTTAGCTACTGATAAAGAGCAAAAACATTTTGAACGCCTTGCAAGCGCAGAAGAAAAAATATGGCGTTTATCAAGTCGACCAGAGTTTGGCAGAGAAAAATCTGAAGAATATCGACGGCGTTATAATTTTTTAAAGGGAGTGCTGGTTTACGATGTGTATACAACTTACGCTATTCGTCGCTGGCAGGTAACCAAAAGCCTTAATTCACTTGATGAAGTTCTTGAATCAACTCTTGTGCAGCAGAAGTCATTACAAAGCTCCCGCGATTCCGCTCCTCAACGATTTGAAGGTTTTAACCAAAAAATATTAGATCAGAAAACTCGTATTTCGCAATTACAAAAGAATGTTCGCGAGGCCTTTGATGAGCAGAAACATCAGCTACAGGTGATGGTTGACCTGGAGCTGGATGAGTTACGTTTTAGGCTTGTAGATTATCTGGATCAGGCGAGATTTTCGTTAGCCCATATCCAGGATCTGGCTATTAATTCGGGGAAAATCCCCTTTCCTGGGGATGAGCAAGAATGACCGCCAGGAATTATTTAACAGTTTTAACAACGCTGGTATTGGCAACAATGCTTTCGGCCTGCGGATCTCGCCCTACTATTGATGAAGATCCCACAATTAAGCAGTTAGCCACCCGTGCTGCAAAAATTGAACCAACAGTTTTGCCCCCGTTGTCACGCGAGGATGTAAGGCGTACTTATGAGAGTTTAGCCAGAAGCACCAATAATAAAGCGCTGAAAGCCATTGCATTACAGAGGCTTGCAGACCTCGAGCTCGAAAATCAAAATGAAAAAATTTCTAAAGATGTGGATAGCCCTTCTCCTGCGAGTAAACCAAAATCTGAAGTAGAGCTTGCCGTTTTAAATGAAATGAAGCGGGGTAGTGCCATTCATCAATATGAGCGTTTGTTGAAGTTGTATCCGGAATATAAAGGTAACGACAAAGTTTTATATCAATTGGGTCGTGCATATGAGCTTGATGGTAACCTTGAGAAAACACTGGTGACATTGACTGAGCTGGTTAAAAAATATCCGAATCAAAACAATCGTGACGAAATACAGTTCCGACGTGGTGAAATACTATTTTCATTTAAGGAATTTGTTCAGGCTGAAGAGGCTTATCAGGATGTAGTGAGTGTTGGTGAGGTTAGCCCTTACTATGAGCGTGCCATATTTAAACATGGCTGGTCTGTATTCAAGCAAGGAGACACCAGACGATCGCTTAAATCATATTTTGCAGTTTTGGACCGTAGTTTTTCGGGTGGACGCGATTTATCTAGTTTTTCTCGCAGCGAGCTGGAATTATTGGAAGACACCTTGCGTATTGTTAGCCTTTCATTTTCATACCTTAAGGGTGTTGATTCGGTTAGTGAATTTTTTAAGCAAAATGGAAGTAGAACCTATGAATATTATATTTATGAACGTCTGGGAGATTTGTATTTAACTCAGGGCCGCATTGCTGATGCAACAAAAACATTTTTCAAGTTTGTAGAATGGTTTCCAGGTCACAGGCAATCACCACTGTTTATGGTGAGGTTAATAGATATATATAAACAAAGTGGCCATACCAAAGAGTTGTTACGAGCCAAGGCAGATTTGATAACAGCATATGGAGTAGGTACTAAATTTTGGGAAAAACACGACAAACAACTACTTGTGCAGCTTCAGCCACATCTCAAGAAAAACCTTGATGACCTAACAGCCTACTATCATGCAAAGGCTCAAAAAACAAAGGCAGAAAAAGATTATCGTGTTGCAGCCTACTGGTATAAAACCTACGTGTATTCGTTCCCGAAGGACCCATCTACCCCGGGTAAAAACATGCTGTTGGCTGAGAGCCTGCAGGATAGTGGTGATATAACAGCAGCGGCAATAGAATTTGAAAATACGGCATATCATTACCCGTTGCATGGAAAAAGTGCGGAAGCGGGTTATGCAGCATTACTGGCGCATAGAAAACAGGCCGAGTTACTTCAAGGTACGGCAAAAATTAAGCAGCGCCGTGTAGCAATATTTTCCGGGAAACGCTTTGTAACTACCTTTCCTGATGACAAACGTGCAGTGACAGTGATGTCTAAAGCTGCAGAAGAATTGCTGGCACTTAAGGACTATAAAAATGCAGTGGGTACGGCGCACCATGTGGTATCAAATAAACCGACGGCAGCTGATAAATTGATACGCATCAACTGGGCAATAATTGCTGAAGCAGAATTTGAGATGGGGATGTATCCTCAGGCAGAAATTGCCAGTTTGAAGCGTTTAAATTTAGCAGGAAAAAATGATAAGGATAAGAAAATATACAGCGAACGACTTGCTGCCGCTATATACAAACAAGGGGAGCGGGCACGTAATAAAGGTGAATATCGAGAGGCGGCACGACATTTCCTGCGTATAGGAAAAGTCGTTCCTAATGCTTCTATTCGTCCCAATGCTGAATATGATGCGGCAGCATCGCTGGTCGCTGTAGAGGAATGGACGCTGGCGATCCCTATTTTGAAATCATTTATTCAGCAACATCCAAAAAATAAATTACGTGTTGGCGCAGATGAAAGTCTTGCGCTTGCTTATGAGAAAACAGGAAATTGGGCAAGCGCTGCCAGTGCTTATGAAATTCTTTATCAAAATGAAACTGACAGCACTAAAAAGCGCCTTATCCTATGGCAAACAGCTGATTATTACCAAAAAGCAAAGAGAGCGGACGACACGATAAAAATATATAAGCTATATGTTAAGTCTTACCCCATGCCATTTGATGAATCTATAGAAGCACGTTTCAGGTTGTCGACTATATATAAAGAGAAGGGAAATAAAAATGCGCGGAATTATTGGCTAAAAGAAATAATTGAAGCAGATAAAGAAGGAAAATCTACAGAACGAAGTAAATACCTTGCTGCGACAGCAGTACTTGAGCTGTCAATGCCAACGTATACTGCATATCGAAAAATAAAACTCGTGCAACCGCTTAAGGAAAACCTGAAGAAAAAGAAAAAATTGATGCAGGAAAGTATCGAAGCTTATACGCAGGCATCAAACTATGGTATTGAAGCGGTCACAACGGCATCTACATACCGTATAGCTGAAATATATAATGACTTTAGCCGAAGCCTGTTTGCCTCGGAGCGCCCTAAAGGATTATCTCCTGATGAACTGGAGCAGTACGATATTCTTCTTGAAGAGCAAGCCTATCCATTTGAGGAAAAGGCTATTGATATCCATGAAGTTAATGTACAGCGTGCGCCGACAGGGGTATATGATCGATGGGTAAAAGAAAGCTTTGCCGCATTGGCCGACCTGAGTCCGGTTCGTTATGCGAAGTTAGAAAAGGGAGCGTTGCTGATCAATGTTATCGATTAACTATAATTATTTTTTAAGGTGTGTCTTATTGATATTGCTGTGTAGTCTGGCAATGTCTGTTAGTGCAGAGACTACTCTGGAGCTGGAAGAAACAGAAATAACGGGAGCGCGAGAGTTGCCAAAAGTTCTCTATATCGTTCCGTGGAAAAAAACGCGACCAGATTCGAGCCCATTGCCCATGCGTAGTTTGATCAATGAGGCATTGTCACCCATTGACGTGGATGTCTTTAAACGCCAGGTTCGTTATCACGAAATGAATGAATCGTCTGCAGGGGGTTCTGTGAAATAAAGAATTAAACGGTAGAAGAGCAGCTAGGTATTTTCCCGTCGTTCCTGTCGTGACATCTCACGCAGAAAAATATGTCCACCAATTTCACGGGTCACAATTTTAACTTTGGCCCAATAGGGGTTTGCCAGTCCAGGTGCGTAGTAATGCAAGGCGCCATTGGTAATATCCAGAGCTCCGCGTGACTGAGCTGGCAGAGTCCAGTATTTATTTAAAATAAAATTCGCAATTTGTTGCGCACGTTTCCAGGCGCGACGATCCTGTGGACGGTCACTTTTACCATCATGAGTCCAGCTAAACTGCCTTCGCTGCCACACGACATTACAAATGGTGTTGGGATATCGACGACTTTTGACACGGTGCATGGTCACCAGAGCAACGGCTAACTGGCCATCAGCAGATTCTCCCCGAGCTTCAAAATAGACATTTTGAGCCAGACATTGCAGTTCTTTTTTAGAGGCAGGAGGTTTGGCAAAAGCATTGCTTGCCGAAAACAGGCTGGATATAAAAAATATCAGTGACCAAAAGAGCAGAACACGCATAAAAAATTCCTGGTGGTTTACGTTTCTGTGAAGCAGGCCACAGAAATAAAACAATAGTTTGGATAGCCAAATAATCAGTTGCGATATTTTGCTCAATATATGAGCAAAATGCAAGTTCTCTAATATACTATCAGCAGAATTCTATATAATAGAAAAGGATATAGTGCGTTATGAAAAGCTATTTAAGACCTGTATTTTGATAATAAATGACTGATTTATGAATGAGTTAGGTGGCTGAGCTGTTGTTTGACGTTTTGCTACCCATCATGATCCACAGGACTGGCAGAGTACCGATAACCAGCATGAGAGCGGCAGGAGCCGCCAACTCCAGCATTTCCTCACTGGCCTCAATCCAGATACGAACCGGCAGGGTATCGAAACCCGTGGGCCTAAGAATCAGCGTGGCAGGCAACTCCTTAAGGGTATCGATAAATACCAGCACCCACGCCGTGGCCATGCCACCACGCACCATGGGTAACACTACTCGCCAGAGATTTTCCAGTGGCCCGGCACCCAGACTACGGCCTACTTCTTCTACCGAAGGGGTGAGCTGTGCCATAGCAGCATCCTGCGATTGCACGGCGAGCGGTAGAAAACGAATGACGACGGCGATGACCAGAGCAGCAAGCCCCCCGTAGAGAAAGGGAAGTTGAGCGAGCAATACACTGATTATCCCCAACGCGATAACGGGTCCGGGCAGTACAAAGCCCACACTGGAGAGTTGCAGTAACGTCTGGCTACCGAGTGAACGGCGACGGGCATTGTAGAAGGCGACCGGCAATGCCGCGAGCACAGCAATCGATGCTGCGATACAGGCGACCAAAAGTGAGTTTCCGGTGTAGGTCCAGAAATCAGAATTTATCAGTCCCTGTGTCCAGGCCTCCCAGCTCCAGCTCAGCATCCAGGCTATTGGTAGTCCAAAAGCCAGTAGGGTGATAAACCCCAACCATAACCAGATCATGGCTGTTTCAAAAGGTGTTGCTTTGCGAACGGGTTGTTGACGTGATTGGCGTGCTGAATAGTATTGCTGACGTTTGCGGAAAAAACGTTCCAGTACCAGGAAGGTAAGGCTCAGCATGACCAGTACCATGGACAGGCCGGCCGCAGCCTGATAATCGAAGCGACCACTCATTTGCAAATAAATGCTTAGAGTGAATGTCTGGAATTGCAGCATGCTTACAGCACCAAAATCAGATAGAACGTGCAATACCACCACGGCAAGACCGGCAGCAATTGCCGGACGTAATAGTGGCAAATTCACTCGCCAGAAAACTTCGATGGGTGAGGCTCCCTGAATACGTGCAGCTTCTTCTAAAGTTCGGGTCGATTGTGACAATGATGTTCGAGCCAAAAGAAAAACATAAGAAAATCCTGCGAGTGAAAGTACCAGGGTGACTCCCCAGATGTTATATAAATCCGGAATGGAGTCTGCGTTGCCCGTTAGCATAATCCAGAGTTTTCCCAGCCAGCCATCCTCTTCAAGCAGACTGGTGTAGATGTGTGCGAACACATAGGTTGGAATAGTGAGCGGTAATATCATTAACCACACGGCCAGTTTACGACCAGGAAATTCCCGACGGCTAATCCACCAGGCACTGGAAACACCCAGGGTGACTGAGCCGATGGATACGAGAACAGCAAGTGACAGGGTGTTTTGTAATAACTCTGGTAGTCGACTGCTCCAAAGCCCCAGCCATTGCGTTGGCGACAATTGCAGGCTGTTATAGATAACAAACAACAGTGGAATGATTGCAAGTGTAACGACCAACGTTGCAAGCCCACCGAGAGAGGTAAAATGCTTTCCTGGATTGAGATATCCAATTAATGGGCTTGTTATAACTGCCAAGGTTAGTTCGCTATTGTCTGTGTAGTGAGTGTTGGCTTATATATGGCAATAGTTAAGGCATGCCGACCTGTTCAATGAGATCGATGGTTTCATTTCGATGCTCACCTAGTTCAACCATGGGTACATATGCAACTTTATAACTGCCTGCTGGCGGCACGTCAGCGTGGGCTGCAATACCCTCTCGGGTGGGGTATTCACGGTTAACTTCAGCAAACTGTTTTTGGCCTTTTTCAGAAATCAGGAAGGCCACAAGTTTTTCAGCCGCACTCGATTGTTTAGTGTGTTTGCTAATGGCAATACCGGCCACGTTCCATGCTACACCCATGCCATTCTTACCCTGGTCAGGTAATACAATTTTGATGGGAGCGTCGGGATGTTTGGCCAGGTGACGATAAATATAATAATGGTTAACCAGTCCCACCTGCTTTTTACCTTTGGCAACGGCTTTGACAATTTTGCTGTGTTTATTAAACACATGTCCGTCCACATTGGCCTTCATACCTTTAAGCCATTGAAGCGTTTTTTTCTTGCCAACGGACTCCATGTAAACCGTTACCCCGGCAATGTAACTGCCGTTGGTGCTATTGGTAATGCCTAGCTTTCCTTTCAGAGATGGATCGGCTAAATCAAAAACCGACAGGTTTTTGTTTGCCCACGGGCCGTTAGTATTGACGACCAAAACACGGGCCCGGGCAGACAGACCAACCCAGGTATTATCCGGGGCGCGAAGAGTGGCTTTGACGGGCGCGACCAGCGTTTCGTTCATGGTCTGAAACAGACCCCAGTCACTGCCACGTTGCAGGGTGCCAGCATCGTTGCTAAGAAAAAGGTCGGCATCGGTACGGCTGCCTTCCACTTTCAGTTTATTTAACAGGGCAGTTGATTTGCCGGTGTGCAGAATAACCTTAATGCCGGTTTGGCGAGTGAATTCAGCAATGACCGGCTTAACGAATTTATCGCTGCGACCGGAATAGATCACCAGACTTTCGCTGGCGAAGGATGCCGTTGTTTGAATAATAGAAAAAAGCAGGGGAATTAAATATATTAGTAGATACTTATAAGCTTTCATAACAATAATACCGAGGGTTGTAGGACTTATTGCAAATGATAATGATTATCATTTAGAAAGTCAATACCCTACTTTTTGAGGGAGTACCCGAATTTACTGTTTATAACAGAGAGCTAGTGACATGGCTCGTAATGAAGTGACCCGTTATGTCTTGAGAGCCCTCACTAACTTGCCGATTGTCAGGCCCTGTACCACTATGGAGAAAACCACTATCACGTAAGTAATGGCGAGAATGACATCGCGCGCCTCCCCAGGTGGTAGTGATAAGGCCAGAGCGACTGATATACCACCGCGTAGTCCACCCCAGGTGAGGATTCTTATTGCGCCATGGGTGAACTGACGTTTTCTCTTCATCAGGGCAATAGGAATGGCGACACTGATAAAACGGGCAATGAGTAACAGGGGGATTAACAGCAGAGAGACCAGCAGCACATCGGTAGTGAAGGGCAGGATCAAAACCTCCAGGCCAATCAATACAAACAGAACGGCATTAAGAATTTCGTCAATGAGCTCCCAGAAGGTATCAAGATGCTCTCTTGTATGATCTGACATGCCAAACGCGCGACCATGATTACCAATCAGCAAGCCAGCTACCACAACGGCAATGGGGCCAGATACATGAATAGCACTGGCAAGCGCATACCCACCCATCACCAGCGCCAGTGTTAACAGGATTTCTACCTGATAGTTATCGACCTGTTTAAGCAGTTGATAGGTAATCCAGCCAATGGCAAAGCCAAATACAACGCCACCCACGGCTTCTTCCAGAAAAATCAGCAGTATATGGCTGGCAGAAATTTCATGGCCGCCAGTGGCAATGCCCAATAAAACGATAAAAACCACAACCGCAACGCCATCATTAAACAATGATTCACCGGCAATTTTAGTTTCCAGTGTTTTGGGTGCGTCAGCAGATTTTAGAATCCCCAGAACAGCAATAGGGTCGGTGGGGGAAATCAGTGCGCCAAATAACAGGCAATAAATAAAACTCAGCTCTATGCCTAGCTGGTTTAATAAGAAATAACTGGCTCCACCGACGATAAAAGTGGAGGTTAAAATACCGATCGTCGCCAGGCTGGAAATTACCCATTTTTGTTTAGCCAGGTCATTGAGGTTGATGTGCAGAGCGCCAGCAAATAGTAAAAAACTCAACATGCCCTGCATCAGGGTTTGATTAAAATCAACCGATG
>JAUWLO010000061.1 GCA_030613605.1 Gammaproteobacteria bacterium
AATCTAGTTGCTCAACAATAAGGATACAGTGGAATGATTAAACCAATTGGCTCTGATGAACTACAACCACGTTTCGTTTATGACGTCGCAGAACATGATGCATTAAGTAAAGAAGCCGAGTCACTGCCTTCAGTGATCATCAGTTCCCAGGCAGCCGGTAATGCAGTGATGATGGGGGCCGGTTACTTCAACCCGTTAAAAGGCTTTATGAATGTGGCCGACGCCATGGGGGCTGCGGAAAAATTGACCCTCACGGATGGCTCGTTCTTCCCGGTGCCAGTTTTATGCCTGCTGGAAAACACCGATGCCATTGGCGATGCTAAACGCATTGCCCTTCGCGACCCGAACGTTGATGGCAACCCGGTATTGGCAGTCATGGACGTGGAAGCCATTGAAGAAGTATCGGCTGAGCAGATGAAAGTCATGACCGACAAAGTTTATCGTACCGATGACGCTGAACACCCAGGCGTAGCAGCATTTAACTCACAGGGGCGTATGGCCGTATCGGGTCCTATCCAGGTACTGAGTTTTAGTTACTTCCAGACTGAATTCCCTGACACTTTCCGTACTGCAGTAGAAATTCGTAATGAGATCTCTGAACACGGCTGGAAAAAAGTCGTCGCCTTCCAGACGCGTAACCCGATGCACCTGGCGCACGAAGAACTCTGCCACATGGCTATGGATCGCCTCGGTTGTGACGGCCTGGTCATTCACATGCTACTGGGAAAACTCAAGCCGGGTGATATTCCTGCGCCAGTTCGTGACGCTTCAATCCGCAAGATGGTCGAACTGTACTTCCCACCCAACAGCGCGATGGTAACGGGTTACGGTTTCGACATGCTGTATGCCGGTCCACGTGAAGCCGTGCTGCACGCTTACTTCCGCCAGAACATGGGTGCCACGCACTTCATCATCGGTCGTGACCATGCCGGTGTGGGTGACTACTACGGTGCCTTTGATGCCCAGACTATATTCAAAGAGGAAGTACCTGAAGGTGCGATGGAGATCGAAATCTTCGAGGCTGATCACACGGCATGGTCGAAGAAACTGAACAAAGTAGTGATGATGCGAGAAGCACCGGATCACGAGAAAGACGATTTCGTTTTGCTCTCAGGTACTAAAGTGCGTGAAATGCTCGGACAGGGTCTTGCTCCTCCGAAAGAATTCTCACGACCTGAAGTGGCTAAAATCTTAATCGATTATTACCAAAGCCTGTAATAACTAATAGCGTAAGCACTGTATATCCAAAGGCCGGCTTATCATATTGATGAGTCGGCCTTTAAGCTATCTATCCGCTGGATATGCGCTATGCGGGCCCGCGTGAAGCCCTGCTACACGTCCTGTTTCGTCAGAACTACGGCGGTCTCACCGAGAAAGTGGAAATCAAGATGTCTGGCCATTTAGCCAAATAGACACATGCCCACAGTTCGGCCAGGGCTACTTACGTAGTGAAAGATTGAAAAATACTGGTAAAAGTTAAAATCTGATCCCGGCCATGCCGGGATCAGAGCAATGCTGAGAGTGGTACTCCTGCTTGAAGATCAGGCCAACCGAATTATCCACAACAGCGTGACATCGAGCCTCTGAGTGGTTCTGCGCCGCCTCTACGGGGATCGCGCTCCATCATATAGACCATCAAATTCCACGACCCCAGCGTCAAACCAAAACGCTTCAAATTCCCGATTCGCATCACCCCGTAACCTGTAAGGTCCAATCGATCCTTACTACCAACCTGATTAATACAGAGCATCTTCCTCGGCAGTTAGGGTACAATTTCAGCCTGGGAACTTCAGTTTAGGAGCAGCCAATAGTGCTGCCAGTAACAAACCGGAAGAGCATGAACCTACTGTTACGATCCTGTTACTTAATATTAATCATTGCCGCAATGCAGCTATCGCTGACAGCTCAGGCAATCGAGTCAGCATTGGTACAAAAAAGTCAGGATGCCGATGAAGAAATAGGGTCAATCAACGATGAGCCAGATTTCGAATTCTTTGAATTTGACGATGCCCCACTGGACTACGACCTGGTACACCCCGGCTGGTTCAAGCTCAGCTTTCTTGAATTAAACAATGATCTACAGGAATCAAAGGAAGCCGGGAAACGTGGATTGATTGTTTATTTTGGGCAGAAAAACTGTGCGTATTGCAGATCTCACCTCAAACACAATTGGGAAGATGCCTATATTGTTGCCTATACACGCAAATATTTTGATGTGGTCGCTATTGATGTTCGTGGCGACCGACCTGTGGCTGATACTAACGGTAAAATTTTCCGCACTGAAAAAATATTCTCCAGGGCAAACAGAGCCCAGTTCACACCCACGCTAATATTTTATGATCCCGATGGTAAGGAAATGTTGCGCCTTTCTGGCTACCACACCCCCTACCAATTTAAAGCCGCACTGGAATATGTTGCCGATGGCCATTACAAAAATGAAAAACTGAAAACCTACCTTGCCCGCGCTGCTGAATTTTCAGAATATGGTCACGATACTATCAATCGTAACGATATTTTTTCTGATCCACCGTACGCCATGGACCGTTCATTATTCCCATCGCAAATACCACTGGCTGTCTTTTTTGAAAAACCCAACTGTCACGCCTGTGACGTACTGCATGCCGGGCCACTCAGTAACAACACAATATTGCACACCATGACTCAACTCGAAGCTATACAGCTGGATATGCAATCAGACACACCCGTCATCGCACCTGATGGAGAAAGAACAACCGCAAAAAGGTGGGCAAATAAACTGGAGATTTATTACACCCCGACACTCATGTTTTTCGATGAACATGGCAAAGAAATTATTCGAATAAATTCCGTGGTTGGCTTTTACCGACTCAATAACGTACTCCACTATATTTTATCGAAAGGATACCTCGAAGAACCCAACTTTCAGCTATGGCGGCAACGTCATAGGAGATAGGTATTTTAGATGCCTGCCTTAGCGCTCTGATTCAACTGAAGTCGTCTCACCCAGAAAAACCCTGGCAATCCAGTCCACCACAGCCTCCGTTACAGCCCCCGTGTAGGAAAAATCCTACAAAAATTCATATAAAGGAACTACGTCACAAGACGATAACTTGTGTATATATCAATACTATCTAACGAGATGTTTTTATATACGTTTCTATTATATAACGGATCTGGGAGTGATGATGAATTCAGAGCGAATTAAATTAGAAAATTACAATGGCGTGTTGTACTGCGATGCGTGCATGAATGATGAGTTTTCGTTGAATGACCTGGATACCATTCGTGATGAAATCCGTAAAAATTTCTCTTCTTCCACAAATATTATTTGCAAAGAGTCTGGCTCTTATTCAGTGGCAGCTAATGTTCAAAAGGTTTTATGGAAAGGTATTGATGAATTTCTGAACGTTGTTTATGTAGTTGACAATGAATCCAAGAGAAGCGCTGCACTATATGCGGCCGAAACTTTTATGAGCAAATACAACACTCGTGTTGCCGGCACCAAGGAAGCAGCTTACGCGATGCTTCATGACAATCTCTGAATGTTTCCATAAGAATCATATCGAGTTCTTATTTCCTACTAATCGATGTTAGGTGAGAAAATCCGTCTGCAGAGTCACAACAAAAATATGAGAAACTGGTGAATTTGCTTCATTATCAAAACTATAGCTTGATAATGCTTAATTAGATCACTCAATTACCAATTAAGTCTTTTACTCTACAGGTTGGCGCCGATCCTGAGCTTAATGAGATTTTGAAGAAATAGACTAACTAAGAGTATCTTTCGTACAAAGATCTGTAATTGAGGTGTAGGGACCAACGACTCCAAAGGCGAAGTACTATAGCCCCAGGTTCAGATTATGTAG
Source organism: Gammaproteobacteria bacterium (assembly GCA_030613605.1). Lineage (GTDB taxonomy): Bacteria > Pseudomonadota > Gammaproteobacteria > SZUA-152 > SZUA-152 > SZUA-152. Next base: position 3,846 of record JAUWLO010000061.1, read on the forward strand.
TCGCACGCCCTTTTGGACGTGCGACTGAATAATTTATGGCTTCTTAGGTGTTTGGTAAGGTACTTCTTTCTGGAAGCTTATCCATTCAGTCGTATAACCTATAACAAACTGTCCAGGAACAACCTCTTTCTGTGTTGTCGTCACATACTTTGTTTTACCTGTTGGCACCTTAGGTCTGCAAAATTCAGCCATAATCAAAACTCCTCAACTATTATATTTATATTAATGGGAGGAAAAAACAGCTATGTCAGCCCCTCCCACTTCAACTGACTAAATTATACTCTTCTAGCGCGTATAATGCGCCTTTTTCGGTATCACATGCCTAACGCCCCCCTGGGGATTCTCGACATCACCCTTGTAGCGGGGAATAATGTGAATATGGACATGAAAAATACTCTGTCCTGCCGCAGGCCCCACGTTAACGCCGATATTGTAGCCATCCGGCTTGAACTCCTCGTCCAGCAGCTTGTGCTCCTCGGTTATCAGCTCCATACAGGCGCTGACCTCTTCGGGCGTCAGGTCAAAGAAGCTGGCCACATGACGCTTAGGGATAACCACGGTGTGCCCCGGGCTCACCGCGTAACTGTCACGAGCACTGTATGCAAGTTCGTTGCTCAGTGACACCCCTTGTGGGTCTGTACAGAACAGGCATGGGTTATTAGGGTCACGCTTTTTTTCTTGTTTTTCTGCAGACGACAAACTTCAATACCCTCTTTATATACCCATAACTCTACCTCTTTTGCAGTAGAAAAAAATAGGATACGTCCATAATATTTTTTTAGCCGGGCATTCTTATATCTAATAAAACTGGTTCCCGCAGTGAATTTGACAGACTTAGCCTCACCCGCTGCTACAGCTGAGTTTCAATCACAGCACCGCATCTATTCAACCTATACGTTATAATCCAACATCGTATCTACGGCTTATTAACGAGGAAACTATCCGTGACATCTAACAAAGGACGCGCTTATTTCGGCATCTCTGGTTATCATTTCGACCCAGATCTCGTCACAAAATTTATTGGCCTGGAGCCCACATCGGTCAACAATGCTGGAATGCGTAGCAACCTGGATAAGCCGGTGATTAGCTCATGGGAATTTTCCACAGAAACAATCACTTCTGACACTCAAGAGCTGGATATTTACAAACTCATTGATGATGAAATTCTTAAAAAAATTGAACCCGCTAAGGACAAAATTATCGAAATCTGTAAAAGCCATAACTTGTCCCCAAGAATCGGGGTTGTGTTAACTTTGTCTATCGATAAGGATGAAACGAAACCTGATGTCGGCTTTGGCGCACGCGTGATCAGGTTTTGTTCTGAGATTGGCGCGTTTATTAACGTAGATTACGAACTGTCTGAGCGGGTTTAATCCAGATTTAATTATGATTTAGGCTTGCTGCTGCCTTTCCCCAATATTTTTTAGGCAGCAGAACTTTCTGCCATTTTCCGCATCTTGCTCATCTGCTCTTCGCAATACTTTGCGCAGAGCGGTTGAAGGGCATGTGGAAAACATTCAAGAATGATTTCAAACTCATCGGCCACCTCATCAGCAAGTGCCGTATCTTTGGTTAGCACAGCCATGACACTTTGTGCAGAAAATTTATTTACCCTGCATAGCACCGCATGATGAATAGGCAATTGCTGCTCCATACATACTGTCAAAGCGGTTTCATATGATCTTATTGCTTCTTCCAGGCGCTCCGGGTTTTCTTCTGATTCAGCCAAATTATGTAGTACCGCACCACGGTTATTGTGTGTGGCGACTAACTCTAAAGCGTGATTATCAGCATCGAATTCTGCAAGTGCATTTTTATAAGAAACAACGGACTTTTGAAATGTACGATTGCCTTCAAGAAGCTTGCCATAGGCATGAAAAGTCGCACCCAGTTGATGCATGGTTAAAGCCCATTCTTCAGGTGTTTCTTTGCGAGACCATTCCAATAACGCATTGGTATAGGCATCAATAGACTTCTTTAATGCTTTTGAATCAGACTCCTGTCGACCCAATGCCTGTAGTGCCGTACCTAAATTTGCTTGCGTTGCAGCCCAATCAAGCGGGGTACCTTCCTGACTCAACTCTTCGAGGGCATTGTTAAAACAAGCAATAGCCTTTTCATACAACGCAGCATCTCTTTGCTGCTGCCCTAAGCCACCAAAGATATTACCAAGACGATTTTGCATCTCAGCCCATGCTGATGGTTCCTGTTTGCGATATTCATCTGTCAATAAACCTTCAAGCACATCACGCAAAGGTTCAAGAATATTGGTGCTGAAACGTTGCTGCTCGAAATTACCCCGTGTATGTATAAAATTATCAGCAACAGTTGTCGCAGTATCAGGGGCTGCTAAGGTAGCTACCTCTTCACTTAGCAAACCAAGTGAAGAGTCTATTGCACGCTCAAGCGCTCGGTTGTCCGGGTAAAACAGAGTGTTATCTGAGTACTTCATTCTGCTCGTTCGAGTATGTCATTTAATTCAGGGTTCGCGTCAACCGCTCCACCCAGATCAATTTCTTCATCTGTGGCTTCACGTATGGTCAAAACTTCCAGTACGAATGTGACGTCTCTGCCACACAGTGGGTTATTACCATCAACGGTTAGAGTTTTGTCATCAAAACGCGTAACGATAAAACTTTTGGGTTCACCTTTTTCATTTTCCATGGTGATAGTCATACCGATTTCACGGTATTCCTCTGGCACATTTTCAATGTTATCGGTAAATACCAGTGACTCATCACGTTCACCATATAAAACTCTGGTGTCCACCGGCACATCAATAATATCGCCGACTTTTTTACCATAAAGATGTTTGGTCACTTCTTCTGACATGACATCGTTGACCCCATGCACATAACCAATTGGGTAATCAACGGTAACAAGTACATCGCCGGTTTTGTCATCGACGACTTTATAATTTAGCTCAACGAATTTTTCATCTTCAATTGTATCTGACATATTTAATCTAACCTGTTTTAGCTAACTCTTTTTAAACTACTTCTAGAACCTTGATTTTTCAAAAGAAAGGCGTTTAGAAACGTGATGTTTAAAATAAAGTAGCGCCAAAAATTTTAACTTTATCTTTTTCATAACCAAGCACTAATCGTCCTAGCCATTCAGCTTTGCTTTCTTTATGAATCACTTTATAAAGAACGGTGACATGTTCACCACGGCGTATCATGCCAAGATATGAATAATCATCTGACAGGTTTTTCGCTAGATCACTTCTTGCAAACTGCTTTCCCATTTCAACTTCATTCGCACCCTTCATAAATGAAGCCGAGAAGTTGCGGGTGAAAGCACCATAGTTTCCTTCATTAGAATACTTAACAAGATCTGCCCACATTGGGTGAGCTTGTTCTAAAATTTCTTCATCTGTATTTTCAATAATATTCATCTAACTGTCTCAATATGACTCAGCGTTACTTAACCTTATCTTCAGCGAGAGTATCATCACCCTGCTTAAATAAAAGTTGGATAAAAAAAGGACCAACATTATATATGTCAGTCCTTTTTTGTGTCGCAAATATGTTTTAACTGGCTTAAAAATTTAAGCCAGTATTTGCTTAGTGGTGACCTTCTGCTTTCAGTTTAGCCAGATCTTTGTCTTCGATATCACCTACAAGGTGGTACAGAGGCGCTTTTTCCATCGTGTACTCACCTGTTTTAGGATCACGACGAGAAACGGTTAATACATGCCAGTTCTCATCATCCAGCTTCATCGCGTCACCACGGTAGTAGTAACCAGGCCAGCGAGTTTCCTTACGGAACAGCGTATGTTGGAATACACTTTCAGAAGTCAGGAAGCGATGCTTCAATTCCCATGCACGAAGTAGCTCATGGATATCTGACGCAGCGATTTTTTCCAGATCTTCTCCCAGAATCGCCATCTTCTTGAGACCAATGCTTAGAAGCTTGTCGTTAGTCATGTAGTTCACACCAAAACCACCACAATACTCATCCATCAGTTTCTGTAGGCGATCAAGACCCTGTCTGGGATTGTGGAAGTTAGGGTTAACAGTACCGGCAACTACTTCGTTACTATAAACTTTATAAGTTTCCAGCGGCTTGAAGATCTCTTCCTTACGACGTGCGATCTGAGCGTCAGAAACATTGATGCCTTCGGCCTTACCGTCGTCGATGTACTTACAAGCAGCCTTGGCAGCCAGACGCCCTTCAGTGAAAGAACCGGATGAGAATGCGTGTGGTGTACCGCCTACCGCATCACCCGCACCAAACAGGCCTTCAATAGTCGTCATACGGTTATAACCCCAGAAATATTCATCTGGTGATACATCCTCAGGACCTGAACACCATGCACCACAACCTGTTGCATGTGAACCCATGACATATGGCTCAGAAGTCGTCAGTTCTGGGTTTTCGTATTTAGGATCAACGTCTGTTGCTGCCCATAATACGGCCTGACCAACGGTCATACCCAGGAAGTTGTGCCACCCAATTTCTTCAAGATGAGGATCCTGGAAGGCTTCCATTGTTACCATGTAGATAGGACCACGACCTGCATTCACCTCGTTGATGATTGCGTGGTTTCGCAGACAAGTCGGAATAGGACGATGCGTTGCGTGCGAAGCTTCTGGATCCAGGTATTCCTTACCTACCCTTTCCTGCAGCTCAGGGAACCATTTTGATTCGTACTCTTCGCCATTACAGTTTTGTGTATACGTCTTGAGGTGTAAGAAGTATGCGCCTACAGGACCGTAACCATCTTTGAATCGAGCCAGTACGATACGGTTTTCCATTTGCGTCATTTTCGCGCCTGCTTCGATCATAAGACCATACGCAGAACCTGAAGACCATGGTGCGTACCAAACACGACCCGCGCCCTCACCCACTGAACGTGGTTTAAAAATGTTAGAAGCACCACCAGCACCACAGACAACGGTCTTGGACTTGAATACGTGGTAGTTACCAGTACGTACGTTGAAACCAACGGCACCGGCAACGCGGTTTTCTTTGGCATCATCCATTAACAGATGGGTAACACAGACACGGTTGTACACTTTGTCTGCTGACTTTTTCGCTGCTTCAGCAACGATAGGCTTGTATGATTCACCATGAATCATAATCTGCCAACGACCTTCACGCAGATACGCGCCGGTCTCGGCATTCTTCATGATTGGCAGACCCCAGTCATCAAACAGGTGGACCGCAGAGTCAACGTGACGTGCCATATCGAATGCCAGATCTTCACGCACCATACCCATTAAGTCGATACGTGCATAACGTACGTGATCTTCCGGGTTGTTCTCACCGAAACGCGTTCCCATGTAGCAGTTGATCGCATAAAGACCCTGGGCTACCGCACCAGAACGATCGATGTTGGCTTTTTCTGCAATGACAATTTTTTTGTCCTTGCCCCAATATCTTGCTTCAAATGCCGCACCTGTACCACCGAGGCCCGCACCTGCAACCAAGACATCAATGTTGTCTTCAATAATTGTCTTGTAGCCCATTAGTAGTAAACCCCTTCTTTAATTTCCAAACCATTTGACTCCAGTGTGTGCAAGCCACCGTCATCCATGCGGACATACTTAGGCTCGTTATACAACAGCTCACTGTTGCGCACTTCATCACCTGGTGCCGCTACGTCAGCTAGCTGTGTATGTCCTGTGCCCCAGGGCTTAGTGGTGATAGGCGCCAAAAGTTCCATGTCTTTTTTGCCGTTGCGGAACTTGATGCGCCAGGCAATGGTGCCTTTTTCTTCATCACGATGGACTCGTACTGAGCTACCTAGTGGAGCAAAATCTGCGTAACCACGCACATCAATTGCATGGTGAGGGCAGGCCTTTACACAGGAATAACACTCCCAGCACATGTTAGGTTCAATGTTGTAAGCACGTCGAAGTGTTTTATCGATGTGCATGATGTCAGATGGGCAGATATCAACACACTGTCCACAACCATCACAACGAGTCATATATACAAAAGTTGGCATAATATTTCTCTCTTATTTCTTAAAATTAGTGTTAGTAATGGTTTGG
>JAUWLO010000287.1 GCA_030613605.1 Gammaproteobacteria bacterium
TTTACAATATTTTTCACTTTTTAAGAAACCAGAACGAACATTTTCCCACCTGAAACGTCTATACTTGTGACAGTTATCACAGGCAACAGGGATGAATTGCGATACGTTCTTACATGAGAAATCATAGCGGGACACCCGTTATATAGATGTTGCCTTTACGACTCATATTGTTGGGGAGATGCATGAAGATTCGTCGATTTGTCGCTACTACAATACTGCTTAGCAGCCCATTGGTATTCAGCCCAGCAATCCTGGCCGCCGGTGGTATCGACAATATTGGCAATCTCGACCAAAACCTCTTTAAAGATCTTACCAGTGACCTTGGTACCGCATTAAGTTACAAAGCCCTGAGCCCGGCCAAACCCCTCGGTAATCTGGGTTTTGATCTGGGCTTCGATATTTCCAGCACCCGCATGGAATCAGATGCCCTGGAACAGGCTACTACCGGCGATGCTCCAGACCAGCTTAGTATCCCCAAATTACACATCCACAAAGGTTTGCCTCTGGGGTTTGATATCAGTGCCTTTTACGGATCAATACCTGACAGCAATATTGACCTCATCGGCGGCGAACTACGCTATGCCATTTATGACGGCGGCACGTTCACACCTGCGGTGGCTATTCGCGGAACATTCTCTCAGCTCTCCGGAGTAAGTGAACTCGACCTCAATACCCGCGGTCTGGAACTATCGGTTTCCAAGGGTTTTGCCAGCTTTACTCCCTATGCAGGCATAAGCACGATGTGGATAGAGAGTGATACCAGCGTACCGGGGCTGATCGGCGAAAATATTTCCGAAAACAAGTATTTTTTGGGATTTAATCTTGACCTTGGCCAAATGAAAATCACTGCCGAGGCCGAGAAAACCGGTGATAATGCGAGCACCAGTGCCAGGATAGGCGTGCGCTTCTAAACAAAGGCATCCCCCCATTTCACCACCCAGGAAATAATTCAGAAAATAGCTGAATCCAGATGACGCGCTTTTTTAAGCCCTATTGCTTTGTCCAGGTTTTTAGCCTGTCGCAAATTCGCATCCCGAAAATTGGCACCGCGAATATCGGCACCATTGAAATCAACACCTCTGAGATTTGAATCCTTAAGGCTGGTCGCTACCAAACGGGCTTTTACCATTGAGCTATTAGATAAATTCACCTCATCCATTTTGGCATCACTGAAATCTGTTTGATAGAAATCACCTTTTGCTAATGAAGCGCCCCGCATATCGCTCCAGGCAAATGTGGAGTTTTTCGCGGTGACATTAAACAGATTGGCATCACGCAAATCAGCCCCAACAAGATTCACTTCACTCAGGTTCGCGCCACGCAAGAGAGCTCCGCGCATATCCACATCTTCCATACGGGCCCGGTAAAGATTGGCTCCTCGAAGATCACATTTTTCCAGGTTAGCCTCTTCAAATTGCACTTCATGCAACAGGGCCTCACTCAGATTAGCCAGCTCCAGCTGCACGCGCTTCATATTGGCAGAAGCCAGATCCGCCTGACGTAAATTTATCCCCCTTAAATCAGTGCCTTCCAGATTTGCCTCCCGCAAAATGGCACCGCTCAAGTCCGAGCCTTTGAAATCTACTTCGCGCAAATCCAGCCCGCCCAGATTGGTGTTACCAAGATAAACATTAACGAACCTGGCCTCGGTCATTTTCGCCCCGGCCAGTTTTACTTCCTGCAGCTGGGATCGATTAAAATTGGCATTTTGAATATTGGCCCCGGAAAGGTCAGCACCATTGAGATTGGCACCAGTAAAATCAGCCCCTTCCAGGTTGGCACCACGCAAATCTGCATTGCGCAAATCCGCTCCCACCAACTTCGCCCAGGATAAATCTACGCCATCCAGTTTGCCCCGAACCAGACTGGCCTTGCTCAAGTCTGCCTGGGTAAAATAAGCGTGACTAAAAATTACATTACGAAGATCAAAGCCCTTCAACTCCAATGATGAAAGGTTCTTTTTTACCAGCGAGAGGGGTTTATTTGCCGTACGACCCGCCAATAAACGCACAAACTCCAGCTTGGTTATGGGTTTTTGAAACTGCACTTTGGAGCCAGACGCCGACATACCACTGCAACCTGCCAGCAACACAGTCAAAATAAGCATTATCAGCGTTAGACGTTGTGAAACTACCATGAAATACCCGATGTTACGGCTAATCATCCATGCGGAATAAAATGTATAAAATCCTTTTTACACTCGCTATTTAATGCTTTTACCAATGTTGTTTCCCGTTCTTAATATATCCGGGATATAGGTCGTCGATACGGCCAATGCGATTATAACACCACTGCTATGGCCTAATTATCGGGATTTTTTCCAGGCAACCTGATCCCGTAAGTACACCGGCATTGCCAGGTCTGCGCTAGTGGCTTCGCCTGCACTAAAACCTGCAATTCCCAGTCGCGCTACATCCGCAGCATGTGGCAGGTTTTCGCCATTCCAGCCGTCCAGCTGAGCACCGCAGCGTTCCGTCAGTAAGGCGCTATAACTGCCCCAGCCAGTACCCACCCCAAACCAGCCATCGCCTTCAGGCAGGGGAATTTGCCCTGGTGGTAAAACAGCCTCGTCCCCACAACG
>JAUWLO010000092.1 GCA_030613605.1 Gammaproteobacteria bacterium
TATTCCCATTTAGCGTTTGCGGTTAACCAGCCAACAGAATATCCCGCCAGTGGCAAACATAAGCAGGCTATAGGTTACCGCCGGTATGGCCATGGAGGCATTGCCGAGAATGGTGCCGGTCACCAGCAATGCCATGGTGCCATTTTGTATGCCCACCTCTATGCCCACGGTCGCGGCCTGTCGTTTATCTAATTTGGCGGCGTTGGCGATACCGTATCCGGCCGCCATGCTGATGAGGTTCAGGGCCAGTGTTGCCAGTCCGGTTTGGGCGAAGAAACCAGCCATGGAGCTCCAGGTTCTGGCGACAATGGCGGCAATAATAATAAACAGCAACACAATGGAAAAGATTTTCACCGGTTTTTCCATTTTGGTCGCAAAGCCCGGGAATTTCTTCAATAAAAACATGCCAATCGTTATAGGCACTATCGTAATCACTAATAACTGGAGCATGGTTTTGCCAATGGGAATGGAAAACTGACTCGCGTTTTCCATGAGCATTTCCATTGCCAGTGCGGTCAATAATGGAATGGTAAACGGAGTCACCAGGCTGATAATTGCTGTCAATGAAACCGACAGGGCCACATCGGCGCGCGCCAAATACGCGAACATATTGGATGTCGTGCCACCGGGGCAAAACGCCAGAATCATAAAACCGACTGCCAGTTCCGGCGGTAATGAAAAAGCCATCACCAACGCCAGACCGATCAGAGGCAATAAAATCATTTGACAGGTAATGCCGATGATCATGGCTTTGGGGGCCTGTAACACCCGGGTGAAGTCGTTTGTTTTTAAGGATAAACCCATGCCGAGCATGATGATAAAGAGTGACAGGGGAAGAACAACCTGGGTGAGTATGTCGGCTTTCATAAAAATTCTCGTTATTGCTTTTAATATGAGTTTTTTAGTTTGAGTTGAAAGGCACGGAAATTTTACCGATGCTTTAATAAAACAATAGCTTAGCGATAAAACCATCTCATGTGAAATGTGTATGGGGAACAAAAGCCCATTTCGGTCTTTATGGCATACAGGTAGAATACGAGGTCTGTCGTCCCAACACGTAAGTAGTGATTCCTTGATGTCTGATCTCAATCCCCGCCAGAAAGAGGCGGTGTCCTATATTGATGGCCCTTTGCTGGTGCTGGCGGGTGCTGGCTCCGGTAAAACCCGCGTCATCACTCAAAAAATCATGCATCTGGTGCACAACTGCGGCATTAAGGGTCACCATATCACCGCGGTGACCTTTACCAATAAAGCGGCGCGGGAGATGCAGTCTCGTATTGCAGGTGATCTTAAAGCCAAAGACCGACGCGGCATGCGCGTCTCCACTTTCCACAACCTGGGTCTCAATATTCTCCGTAGTGACGGCAAGCTGTTGGGCTTTAAACCAGGTTTCTCTATTTACGATAGCCAGGACAGCCAGGCGCTGGTCAAGGAGTTGCTGCGCAAAGCTTATGATGCCGACGATCAGGCGGCCGAGATGCAGTGGCAAATTTCTGCCTGGAAGAGTGGCCTGGTGAGTCCGGAGCAGGCACAGCTAGAAACGAATAATGATGCACGCTTAATGGCGGCTTCGTTGCTTTATGCCGAATACAACCGTCACCTGCAGCTTTATAACGCCGTGGATTTTGATGATCTTATTGGTCTGCCGGTGAAACTGTTTACTGAATATCCTGAAGTGTTGGAGAAATGGCAAAATCGTATCCGTTATTTGCTGGTGGATGAGTATCAGGATACCAATAGTACTCAATACCGCCTGGTGCAGCAGTTGGTGGGTGTTCGTGGCGCGTTAACCGTGGTGGGTGATGATGATCAATCTATTTATGCCTGGCGAGGCGCACAGCCTGAAAACCTGGCGCTATTGTCGCAGGATTTTCCCACGCTAAAAGTGATTAAGCTGGAGCAAAATTACCGCTCGACAGGACGTATTCTAAAATCGGCCAACCAGCTCATCGCCAATAATCCCCATGTGTTTGAAAAACGTTTGTGGAGTGAGCTGGGGTATGGTGATCCCATTAAGGTGATTCAGGCGCGTAATGAAGAACACGAAGCCGAGACGGTAGTGTCACGTCTGCTGGCCCACAAATTCCAGACCGCCAGCAACTTTAGTGATTATGCAATTTTGTATCGCGGTAATCATCAGTCACGTTTGATTGAGCGTGCCTTGCGGGAAACCCAGTTACCCTATCGTATTTCAGGCAGCACTTCGTTTTTTGCCTATCAGGAAGTTAAGGACATCATGGCGTATCTGCGTCTGCTGGTGAACCCGGATGACGACAACGCTTTTGTGCGTGTGGTGAATACGCCGAAGCGGGAAATCGGTCCGGCAACACTGGAGAAAATTGCTACCTATGCTAATGAGCGTGGCATAAGTTTGTGCGCGGCCTGTGATGAAATTGGTTTGGAAACACAGCTCACTTTTCGTGCCCTGACTAAAGTGCGTGAATTCATAGCGTGGTTATCGGCCAAGTCTGAACAGGCTGAGCGCGGTGATTCCGTAGCAACTGTGCGTGAGCTGGTGAATGATATAAATTACGAAGCCTGGTTGTTCGATACCTGCAAGGATGGAAAACAGGCCGAAAGCCGTATGGAAAATGTAAACGAGTTACTGGACTGGCTGGCAGTTCTGGCAAAGAAAGCGGCTGAAAAAAACGAAGAAGAAATGTCGCTGGCAGATCTGGTGGCACGCATGACGCTGATGGATATTCTGGAGCGTAACGAAGAAGAAGCGCGTGATGACTGTATCTCGTTAATGACATTGCACGCTGCCAAGGGGCTGGAATTTCCGCATGTATTTATTGTGGGCATGGAAGAAAATTTATTGCCACACTTTGCGAGTTTGCAGGACGGTGATGTGGAAGAAGAAAGACGGCTTGCGTATGTCGGCATTACTCGCGCGCAAAAGACGCTGACTTTTACCATGGCGGCTAAACGGCGCAAGCATGGTGAGGTGGTGGAATGCGAGCCCAGCCGTTTTCTGGATGAGCTACCGGAAGATGATCTGGTGTGGGAAGGAGGCAAGCAGGAACTTGACCCTGAAGAACGTCGGGAGCGAGGGCAGGCTCATCTGGCCAATTTGCGTGGTATATTGGGAGAACCGGTGACAGATTCCTGATCGTGTCACCTGAACCATTTCTGGAACCCCCTGTCCCAGGATGGAGTATCGAATGTTTGAGCGCAGTGTTGGGTAAGACAGGACTGGAAGGAAATTATAAATGACACATTCAGCTGCTAAAGGTTATTTGTTTGCCGGGTTAGTGATGGCGGGATTGTTTTTTTATGGCGTGGCGATGGCTGTCGACCTGGAAATGGCTGATGACGAAGCCTACGTTGAGCCCGCCCTTGTTTTGCCGATTGCTGAAGACCTTGAAGTGTTAGGCAGTTCTTCACGCAGTGCGACAGTCCCTATCTTGCTCATGTATTCCACAGAAGATTGCCCATTTTGCGCACGCCTGGAAAGCGAAGTGCTGGGACCTTTGCGCCTGAGTGGTGCCGATCCTGAAAGGGTAATTGTGCGTAAGGTGTTAATGGAAGAGTATGAAACCTTGCGTGATTTCAATGGTAAAGAACGTGACGCAGAAAGTTATGCCATTGGCCAGGGTGTTGAAGTGGTGCCGACCGTGGTACTGGTTGACGAAAAGGGCAGTGAGCTGGTGCCCAGAATCGTGGGTTATCAAACGCCGGGGCTTTACGAAACGTATCTGGATGAAGCCATCAAAGTTTCACGGATGTTGCTGGAACAGCGCTGACGCTGGAACCGGGGAAATAGAAAAAACTTTTAGGGGTAATTTAGGCTTTGCCCAAACTTTTGAGTCGTTTTCTCACCGAGGCCACCGTGCGCCGACTGACTTCCAGTTTGTCATCGATGTTGCGGAAATAAATTTGATACTTGCCGCTACTGTCGCGCTCCAGTCCTTCAATATGTTGAATAGACACCAGTGAATTGCGGTGAATGCGCATAAAGCCTTCGTTGAATTCTTCTTCCAGTGATTTTAGTGAATCATCAATGAGCAATTGTCCTTCAGGATGTCGAACCACTACATATTTTTGTTCTGCCTGAAAATAAAAAACCTGTTCTGATGGCACTAGCTGTAAATTGCCGCCGATGTAAGCGCTAATATGTGTTCTGGTTTGGCTAGCCTGATCCTGTTTTCCTATTTCAATGAGCTGGGCGCGATTGATTTTTCGTGCCTTGCTTAATGCTTCTTCCAGGCGCTCCTTGCGTATGGGTTTCAATAAATAATCTACTGCATTGGCATCAAAAGCTGCCAGGGCATGTTCGCTGAATGCGGTGGTAAAAATCACCGCAGGTGGGTGTTTCAGGTTGGCCAGATGTGAGGCAGTTTCAAGTCCACCCATGCCGGGCATGCGGATGTCGAGTAAAACGATGTCAGGGTGTAAAACGCTGGAGCGCAGTAAGGCTTCTTTACCATTTTTGGCTTCACCTACAATTTCAATATCTTCCATTCCATCAAGCAGGCGATCCATGCGGGTGCGAGCAAGAGGTTCATCGTCGACGATAAGTACTTTCATGGTTTTTCATTCGCCAGGGACTATTTGCCCGCTGAAGGCTCCAGTTCTGATGAATTATTCTGGTAAGGGAAAATGAGCGTAATTATGTAGTCTTCCTCGCTTTCCTGCACCTTGAGTTTACCGGCTTCGCCGTAAATGGCAGCCAGGCGTTGGCGTACATTGTCCTGTGCAATTTGATTGCCCTGGCGTTGCTCCGAATTATTTTCGTGTGCTACTGGGTTGCTAATACTGATGTAAATGTCATTTTCATAAACATGGCCATCAACGCCGATAGTGCCGCCATTGGCCATAGGTTCGATACCGTGGTAGATGGCGTTCTCTAGCAAAGGCTGCAACATGAGCCGTGGCACATAAGCATCGGTAGGCAATTCTTCAACACTCCAGCGCAAATTAAGTCGGGAGCCAAGGCGTAATTTTTCAATATCCAGGTAACGGTGAGAAAGAACCAGCTCTTCGGCGAGAGTTATGTACGTGCTGGCATCCGCCAGGTTGTTGCGAAACAGATCCGCCAGATTTTCCACTGCGGCTTCAGCCTGGTCGGCATCGATCTGGGTCAGGCTGGCAATGGTATTCAGGCTGTTAAACAAAAAATGCGGGCGTATGCGTGATTGCAGAGCCTGCAAACGTGCCTGAGCTTCGGCTCGCACATTTTGCTCCCATTGATGAGTGATATAAAAATAACGTAACACCACAATGCTGACGATAGCGCTGATGCTGAGGTTTCTCAGTAAAAGAGACCATTGCCAATTGCTGGGATGCCAGAAATCTGCAGACCAGTTTTCCAGGTTAAAACCCGCACCGACCAGAAACGCCAGTACGGTTATCGCTAACGTGGTCAGTAACAATAAACAGTAACTGCTGATGGCCGCCCATTTTTCAGACATACGGGCAAGGCGGTTGCGTGTAATGCAAAGCAAGCCGGCGCTGCTAAGTCCGACCCATTGAACGAACAGGGAAATAATGCTGAGATCGTTCCAGCGATCGCCGCTACTTTTTAGTGGGGACAGTGTGAGCAGGATGGCCAGTAGTTCGCTGATGATGACTACGGCAAACACCATGCGTACGCTGCAAAAGTCCGGCAGAAAAAAGTTATCTGTTTGCGGGTTATTTTGCGAAGAGGTGTTTTGGGTGGCTTTGGTCATTATTGAGGTCAGTGTAGCGAAGCAAGGTCTGTGGAGCCATTATTCTTGCATAGTGGTTACGGCTTCAGAGTAATATCGTCTATACTGCGCATCATCTTGAACTAAATAGGAATTTAGTGGATCAGGACAATTATGAGTAAGGATGTGGAAAAACCCTGGGGCGGCCGTTTTACCGAGCCCACCGATGCCTTTGTTGAAGCCTTCACGGCGTCGGTGACGTTTGATAAACGTCTTTATGCCCACGATATAAGAGGCTCTGTCGCCCATGCGCAAATGTTGGCGCACGTGGGAGTGCTGACTATGGCCGAGAGTGAATCCATTATTAGAGGTTTGGAAGCTATCAAAGAGGAGATTGAGCAAGGTCAATTTGACTGGTCTATCGCCCTCGAAGATGTGCACATGAATATAGAGGCACGGCTGATCGAACGCATTGGCGATGTGGGTAAAAAACTGCATACCGGCCGGTCGCGTAATGATCAGGTGGCAACGGATATCAGACTTTATTTGCGGGATGAGTTAGCTGAGATTCTTGCCGAGCTTAAACGCCTGCAAACTGCACTGGTTGATCTTGCCGATCAGGAAGCCGATACCATCATGCCTGGCTTTACCCACTTGCAAACTGCCCAGCCGGTAACTTTCGGTCATCATCTGTTGGCCTGGTTTGAAATGTTAAAACGGGACTCTGGCCGGCTGAATGACTGCGCCAAACGGATGAACGTGTTGCCATTAGGTGCAGCGGCGTTGGCGGGTACTTCTTATCCTATCGACAGAAAATACACTGCCATGTTGCTGGGTTTTGATGAGGTTGCTGAAAATTCACTGGATGCAGTGAGTGATCGTGATTTTGCGATTGAGTTTGTTGCAGCCGCAGCGTTAACCATGACGCATCTGTCACGGTTCTCTGAAGAACTTATTTTGTGGGCTTCAGCGCAGTTCAGTTTTATCGAGCTGGGTGACAGTTTTTGTACGGGCTCATCTATTATGCCGCAGAAGAAAAATCCTGACGTACCGGAACTGGTACGGGGTAAAACGGGACGCATTAATGGCAACCTGATTAGCCTGTTAACGTTGATGAAAGGCCAGCCTCTGGCTTACAACAAGGACAATCAGGAAGACAAAGAACCCCTGTTTGATACCGTCGATAATCTTAAGGCCAGTCTGCGGGTGTATGCGGATATGATTCCTGTTGTCGGTGCCAGGAAAAACAACATGTATGAGGCTGCGCGCAGCGGGTTTTCTACTGCGACAGATCTGGCGGATTATCTGGTGCGTCAGGGCGTGCCGGTTCGCGATGCCCATGAGGTTGTGGGCAAAGCGGTGCGCCTGGGTGTAGACAGCAATCGTGATCTTGCTGACATGTCCCTGGAAGAGCTGCAGGGTTTTTCTGATCGTATAGAAGAGGACGTGTTTGAAGTGCTCACACTTGAGGGTTCTGTTGCAGCGCGTAATCACCTTGGGGGAACTGCCCCCAAACAGGTGCGGTCAGCTGTGAAGCGTGCCAGGAAATGGTTGTCTTCTGCCTAAAGTTTTTTCCGTATAAGGTCTTTGCACCGGCGAGTGTTTGTTTTTCTCGCCGCGTGTTTCATTTTTTCTGTGCAGGGTTCATCCCTGGCGAAAACCATCACACCCTTTGATACCTTTAATCAGAGTCCCATTATTCAAATCCATGGTCTGCCTGCCGTCGGCAGTGCAAGAGTGCTTTCGGCCGATCGTAGTCGCTATCGTCTAACAACCAATATCACGAATAATTATACCGCCAGGCAACGGGGCGGTGAGGATGTATTGTTTGATGGCGAAACCAGGCGGCTAACATTTTCTTAAAACGAAGGTGTGGGTAAAGGTATGGAGTGGGGAATTCGCATTCCTTATGTTTCTCATGGCGAAGGCTCTCTGGATTCGTTTATTGAGGGATGGCATGACGCGTTCAGCTTGCCGCAGAGCGGCCGCGATGTAGTCCCTCGTGATCAATTGACCTACCGCTATACGCGTGATGGAAATACCCTGCTAAATCTTACGAGCTTCACCGAAGGCCTGGGCGATGTTCGTATCAATGGTGCCTGGCAATGGTATAGGGCTAAAACACCAGACTAAACGAACATTGCGTTGCGCGGGTCGCTAAGTTTACCGACGGGGGATAGCAATAAGCTTCTGGGCAGTGGCGGGATAGATACCTCGCTCTGGGTCAGTGCTGATCGAGCTGCGCCGTGGTTTACCTTCCCCGGCAGTATATGGGGTGGTGCTGGCAT
>JAUWLO010000261.1 GCA_030613605.1 Gammaproteobacteria bacterium
GTTAGCCCGCAGTCTGACTCGGATTCATAAGGTCGTCAAATGAGGTTTTTTTATCCGTGACCTTTGCTTCTTTCATGATGCTGTCGATCGCCATCTCCTCAATCGTGACATTTTCCAGCTCAGCTAACCTGGACTTGTCACTATAGTAATATTTAATCACATCATCGGGATGTTCATAGCTGGCGGCAAGTTGCTCAACCTTTTCCCGCAAATGTGCCGGTGACACTTTGAGCTCATTCTTTTTAATCACTTCAGCAAGGATAAGTCCCAAAATCACCCGGCGGCGTGCCTGGTCTTCAAATTCAGAAGGGTTCGGCTCAGGCATCTGACCACCGCCATATTGCTGCATGGCCTCCTGACGCTGCTTCACCATGGTCTCGATTTCGCCGTCTACCAACGCTTTAGGCACGTCCAGTAATTTAAGTCCCACCAGGCCATCAAACAGCTGTTCCTTGACGTTGGAGGAAATGCTTTGTTGCGCCTCGCGTTCCATGTTGTCTTGCACCTGTTTCTTCAGAGCATCGAGGCCACCTTCCTTAACACCAAAGCTGGCAATAAACTCGTCATCCAGCTCGGGTAACACCGATTCCTCAACCTTGTGAACCCTGGTGGCAAATTCCACTGGCTTTCCTGCCAAATCAGAGACATGGTAATCGTCCGGGAATGAGAGAGACAGAGTCAGCTCATCACCGGCCTTACTTCCAACAAGCTGTTCATCAAAACCTTTAATCATACGAGCGGCACCCAGCTCCACTGGAACCTGTTTGGCACTACCACCCTGGAATTCTTCACCGTTAATAGTGCCGACAAAATCGATGGTGACCTGGTCACCATTCTTTCCTGCCCGATCGGCCACCTGCCAGCTTTTACGCTGCTTGCGGATGGTCTCAATCATTTTATCAATTTCGGCATCACTGATTTCCAGCGCTGGACGCTTAATTTTTATTTTGTTGAAACCCTTTAATTCAAATTCGGGATAAACCTCGAAGGTGGCCGTAAATTCAACATTGTCTTTTGAATCTGCATCAGTGGGTTCAATCAGTGGGACACCGGCAGGACGCAGCTTTTCCTGAGTCACGGCCTGGTAAAAGCTGGACTTCATCATTTCGTTTAGCACTTCGGCCTGAACCTCGTTACCGAACTTTTTCTGAATAACCCCAAACGGTACTTTACCCGGGCGAAAACCATCAATTTTGGCACGACCAGCCAGCGATTTCAGACGCTTCTGGACTTCGCTATCAATACCCTTTTTGGGCATGGCCACTTTCATGCGACGTTCAAGACCTGTAGTGGTTTCAACAGAAACTTGCATTACCTTTACTCCATAAATAACTCATTAAAGGTGTGAACTGAATCATTCAACTTTTAATTCAACACCGAAAAAATGGTGCCGTCCCCCGGACTCGAACCGGGACGGGTTGCCCCACCAGAACCTAAATCTGGCGTGTATACCAATTTCACCAGGACGGCATAACTATGTGTACCAAACAAATTGTACCCAACGAACAGCAGATAGCGTGATTTTACCACCAAAATATCTGATTTTCCGTGGCTCGCGCCGCTAACTCACACAATCCTGTGTGTTCGCCCTACGGGCAGCCTTTGGCTGTTCCAATCTGCTCCAGGCAGATTGGTCTCGCACATCTCGACAACTGCTCCTGCGTTGTACTACCTTCCGCCATCCATGGCGGTCGCGTGCTCAACGGCATTACCCCCAGGGATGGGGTGTATCCCGAGCCCCGTATGGAACGGGGCCGGGGAAAACCATCCCTGGTTAAAACGACAAAACCCGGCACATACCCTCTGGGGCATAAAGGCCGGGTCAGTACATTGGTGGGCCATCGCGGACTTGAACCGCGAACCAATTGATTAAGAGTCAACTGCTCTACCAATTGAGCTAATGGCCCAATTTGCACTCCAATCAACAAAGCACAAAACCTGCTAATACGACCCTTAATTCTTTTATTAAGAACTATGATCGTAATAAGAGCAAAAAGTGGGGTGGACGATGGGACTCGAACCCACGACGACTGGAATCACAATCCAGGGCTCTACCAACTGAGCTACGCCCACCATCGGCTTTAACCGGGACGCGATTATACATTACACAGCGGTGAATTGAATACCGCTCCAGAATGTAACATGCAAAAAACGAATGGCGCGCCCGGCAGGACTCGAACCTGCTACCCACGCCTTAGAAGGGCGTTGCTCTATCCAGATGAGCTACGGGCGCAAATCAAATCCGAATGACAAACTGTTCTCGGGCGCCACTCAGAAGAAAAAGTGGTCGGGGTAGAGAGATTCGAACTCCCGACATCCTGCTCCCAAAGCAGGCGCGCTACCAGACTGCGCTATACCCCGAGGCGGGGCATTATAACGGCAGCATCCACTGAGCGCCATGCCCTTTGCATCAAAAAATCAACTTGTCACAAGACCTGCTAGCTATTGGCGAAATGAAAGTTGGCGTGCGATCATAGCGCCCCCAGAAGCATCACCTGTTTTCTGTTTCTGAGATACGAGGTATTGAGCACCACATGAGCGCACAAATCATCGACGGCAAGGCCATCGCGGCCGAACTCCGACAGGAGATTAAGGCTCGTGTTGAGCAACGTCTGGCCAATGGTTTACGCGTTCCTGGGCTAGCCGTGGTGCTGGTCGGCAGTGATTCCGCCTCGCAGGTGTATGTGGGCAGTAAACGCCGAGCCTGTGAAGAGGTTGGGTTTCTCTCCCAATCCTATGATCTGCCCGCCGATACCTCTGAAAAAAACCTTCTCGAGCTCATCGATGAACTTAACGAAAATCCCCAAATTGACGGCATACTGGTGCAGCTACCCCTGCCCGCGCATATCGGCACGGAGCCCCGCAGTGCGCGGATTCACCCGGACAAACAAGTGGATGGCTTCCCT
>JAUWLO010000040.1 GCA_030613605.1 Gammaproteobacteria bacterium
GGTACTGATTAATCGGTGCGAGCGCATTCAAAATTTCCACAAAAGGCCCACGGAGTAACTGATTGATAATCCTGGTTATATCATGTGACATGGAATACTTGAGGGGCTTTTGTGTACATAATTTCGCCATGAAATGCCCCAATTGCAGGACTTTTACAACCAGATTCACCTAAATGGAAAGTTTGTCAGGAATTATCTGACCACAACCAAACTACTCCTTCCCGAATATTCCAATTAAACTATGCTGGTATAAACCTTGCCGTATCTTTTATTAGGCAAGGATTTGGGTGAGGAACCCTGGTTTATTGATGACATTCTTAAAAATAACAGGAAAGGTGAACTATGAAATTAGCAATGATCGGCCTGGGAAAGATGGGGGCAAACATGGTTCGTCGCCTCGTAGGTGATGGGCACGAGGTTATTGCCTACAGTAAATCATCTATAACAGCGATCGAACTATCAAAAGAACTTGAAAATGTTACGGCAGTCAGCAGCCTGGATGAATTGATTAATGCGCTCACTCCACCACGTGTTATCTGGTTAATGGTGCCACACCAGTATGTAGATCAAAGTATTGAATCCTTGCTCGAAGCAGGAATGCAAAAAGACGATTTACTGGTTGATGGCGGTAACTCGAACTTCAATTTATCTAAACAACGTGCAGAAAATCTTAAAAAATCCGGAATTCAATTTGTAGATTCGGGTACCTCCGGTGGCATATGGGGATTGGAGAATGGCTATAGCATCATGGTGGGAGGGACCGATGAAGCCATCTCCATGATTCGACCAATACTGGAATCATTAGCGCCAGCAAAGGATAAAGGATGGGGACATGTAGGCCCTGCAGGTGCCGGACATTATGTGAAGATGGTCCATAATGGTATTGAGTATGGAATGATGCAGGCCTTTGCCGAAGGCTTTGAGCTCCTTGATGCCAAACAGGAAATGAATCTGGATCTACAACAGGTTTCAGAAATCTGGCAACATGGCAGCGTGGTACGTTCATGGTTGCTGGACCTAATTGCCGATGCCTTTAGTGGTGATAAAAGCTTATCGTCATTAAGTGACTATGTAGATGATTCAGGTGAGGGTCGCTGGACGGTACACGACTCTATTGATCTGGGCGTACCGACACCCGTACTGACCCTGGCATTACAAATGCGTTTCCGCAGCCGTCAGGACCCTTCCTTTGCAGGCAAGGTGCTTAATGCCATGCGTGCCGGGTTTGGTGGACACAGTATCCGCCCAGTTGAAAAGTAACTAAGAGATAATTATGGAAAATGTTGCGATAAAAGCCTGTATTGGTGAACCGACCGAACCGACGAATATTGTTATCTTTGGTGCAGGCGGAGATCTGACCAGACGAAAATTGATCCCGGCATTGGTAAAAATGTTACGTTGCGGGCTTTTACATCCAAAGAGCAAGATTATAGGAGTGCTAAAAGATCGCTCAAAAGAAATATGGTTGGACTCATTACATCAGGGCATGCTCGATTTTGCGCCAGAAATCGAAATGCATGAAGAACAATGGCAGGAGTTTTCAGCCATGTTCAAAATGGTCAGCGGAGATTTGCAGGAAGAAAAAACCTATACAGACCTGGCCGCGTCTCTTGAATCTCTGGATGGGCATGTTAACGCCATGTTTTATTGTGCCGTTCCGCCACGCTGGTATACCACCATTGCTGCAGGTTTGCACAATGTCGGCCTGGCTAACGAAAATGCTGGCTTTAGACGTGTGGTCATCGAGAAACCATTTGGCATGGACCTGGAGAGTGCCCGGCAGTTAAATCAGGAACTGCAGGAGCTGCTGGATGAATCACAGATTTACCGTATCGATCATTATCTGGGGAAAGAAAGTGTTCAGAACCTGTTAGTGTATCGCTTTGCCAATAGCATACTTGAACCGCTCTGGAATCGAAATTTTATTGATCATATCCAGATATCCGCTGCGGAGTCTAATGGCATAGAGTACCGTGCGAATTATTATGAAAAATCGGGTGCATTGCGTGACATGATTCAAAATCACTTAATGCAGGTGATGACCTTAGTGGCTATGGAACCTCCAGTTGAATTTACTGCCGATGCGGTCCGTAGTGAGAAAATTAAAGTTTTGCGTGCTGTTCGACCTTTCAAAACTGAGGAAATTAAACAGCAAACTGTCGCGGCCCAATATGGCGCGGGTAACACTGAAGATGAAACATTAAAGGCTTATGTATCCGAGGATGGAGTATCACCTGATTCTGTCACCGAAACATTTTCAGCAGTACGCTTCCACATAGATAACTGGCGTTGGCAGGGAGTGCCTTTTATTCTCTGGACAGGGAAGCGACTTCCGCAACGCGTATCTGAAATAGTTATTCGCTTTCGCAATCCACCGTTTAACTTATTCGATACTCATGCCAACCCACCGTCAGCAAATTCACTGGTATTCCGTGTGCACCCGGATGAAGGTATTGAATTACGAATGAACGCAAAAATGCCCGGTTTAACAACTGATATACAGCGAATGGTAATGCGCGCCCCTTATTCAGAAAATGGTGAAGATGTATCGGATGCTTATGAGGTGCTATTACATGATGTGCTTACTGGTGATGCGACTTTGTTTTCGCGCGCAGACGAAGTTGAAGAATCCTGGTCGATTCTTGAACCAGTCTTAACCGCATGGAAAGATCGTATCTCAGTAGAACGCTATCGATCAGGCACCTGGGACGTGCCAGGGATGGATACGCTGTTCGAAGGCTGTGTAAGCGGATGGCACAAACCGGGATAACTTAATATGCATAAATGGCATGTTTATTCTAAATTAGATGATGCCTCAAAAGCAGCAGCGGAATTTATTGCGGACAGTATTGAAAAAAAACTACAACAAAAGGGCATTTGTCACGTGATACTGCCTGGGGGTAATACACCGGCAGTTTGTTTGGCTTACCTGGCAGAAAAAAAGTTGTCATGGGACAAGGTTCACTGGTACCTGGGCGATGAACGCTGTTACCCGCGAGGCCATGCCGAACGTAATGACGTGATGCTCGATCATTATTTATGGTCCCGATTACCGGACACAAATATCCATACCATACCCGCTGAGCTTGGTGCTGAAGAGGCGGCAGAGGTTTACCGTAACCGTATTAATTCTATCGATTCTTTTGATATAGCCTTCCTTGGGCTGGGAGAAGATGGTCATACTGCCAGTTTGTTTCCAGATAATGGGGCATTGAATGATATACGCTCCGTGATTCCTGTGCATAACTCACCTAAAGCGCCCGAAGATCGAGTATCGTTAAGCCTCAACACACTGAGAAAAGCTGAATGTCGGATAGTGTTGACGGGTGGTGCTGCAAAATCCGACGTCATTTCACGCATTAAGAGGGGAGAGCATTTGCCAATCAACTGCCTGGGCGATATCAACTGGTATGTCGATGAAGCAGGATTTTCGGCGACAAAATCATAAGCATGATCTCATTCTCAAAATAAATTAAAGACAAACCTGCAAGATTTAATATTGTGGGCTACGCTATTTGTATGGCGAATTGAAGTGTGTTAGCCGGGGTTGATTATCTTAAACTGGTAGTTAATAAAGGAGAAAAGTAATGAATATGCAGGAAATAAGGGGGAGAGCAAACAATTTCGGTATAAAAACGTCGCGCATGAGCAAAGAGAATCTGATTCACGCTATCCAGGTTTCTGAAGGCAATTTTAACTGCTTTGCTTCGGCGGTGGATGGTGTATGCGATCAATTGAACTGCATCTGGCGAGATGACTGTTTTGATGCAGCAAAAAAATTACATAGCTAATAGGTAGTTAGTAACTAAATGGACTTATGCTCCCTCAGCGCTCGTTGATATAACGTGATGTAATTATCAGCGCTGATACTCCATGAATAGTCCTTGCTCATGGCGTTTATCTGCAGTTGCCGCCATATTTTTGGTTTTTGATATACGGTTATAGCACGCTGTACCGTGGTTAAAAGTGAAGCCGAAGAATGCTCTTTAAGTACAAAGCCATTGGCAGCGCCATTATCTATATTTTCTTCGCTGGCATCGATGACAGTATCAGCAAGTCCACCGACATTTGTCACAATCGGTAAGTTGCCATAACGCAAACTGTATAATTGATTAAGTCCACAGGGTTCAAAAATGGAAGGCATCATATAGATATCGCTCGCAGCTTCAATTCTGTGAGCGAGCGACTCGTTGTAGCCAACAATAACCTTTAAACGATCAGGATGCCGTTGGGCCCATTCGGATAACTGTATTTCGTAATGGGTTTCCCCCATACCCAAAATAACAAACTGGATTGGCATGTTTAGTAATGTTGGTAGACTTTCTAAAATAATATCAAGACCTTTCTGTTCCACAAGACGACTTACCATTCCTATCATAGGAATAGATGTATCGCTGGGTAATAATAATTCTTCCTGCAAATCAGTTTTATTGAGTATTTTTTTACTTAATGAATGTCGATTATATTTTTGTTTCAAATAACTGTCAGTACCCGGATTCCAGTATTTATCATCAATTCCATTAAGAATCCCTGAGAGATACTTGCTTCGCTCTTTTAGTAGGCCATTAAGACCATAACCCTGTTCAGGTTCAAGAATTTCAAGAGCATAACTGGGGCTAACAGTCGTGATTCTATCTGCATAAACAAGCCCCCCCTTGATAAAAGAAAGTTGGCCATAGAATTCAAGGCCATTCATATGCCAGAGTTTTTCAGGAAGATGCAAATCAGAAAAGGTTTGTTGATCGAATACTCCCTGATAGGCGAGATTATGGATGGTAAAAATAGTAGCCGGCCTTTGGGAGTGTAAACTTAATAAGGCAGGAATCAGGCCAGTCTGCCAGTCATTACAATGCACAATATCTGGCTGCCAGCGTAATCGTAGTTTATTTAAGGAGAGATCAACTGCAGCCCGACAAAAAATAGCAAAACGAAGTGCGTTATCATTCCACGCTTGTCCATGCTCATCAGTATAAGGCCCGCCTGGTCGGTTAAAAACAGCAGGACAATCCACTAACCAGACAGTCACATTACTGCCAGGCAGCTTTGTTTCTATAATCTTTACTGGCATATTGTAATAAGAGGCTTCACCACGTATTTTGCTTTTTTTTATTTTTTTAAGGACTTCAGGATAAGCGGGTAATACTAAACGTACATCCTGTGATTTTTTCAAGAGGGCTGTAGGCAAACTCCCTGCAACATCACCCAACCCACCAGTTTTGATGAGAGGGAAGGCCTCACTACTGATATAAAGAATTTTGCTCATGATTTTAGCTTAAGCACCAGGCCAGCCAATGGTGGCAGACTAAGATTCAGTGATGCAGGCCGGTTCATCCACTCGGTATTCTCAGCGTGGATGATCGAGTCACTTCCCGCATTGCTGCCTGAATAATACTCTGAATCAGAATTAAAAATGATTTCATAGTCACCATTAACGGGAACACCAATACGATAATTATCACGAATGACGGGGGTAAAATTAAGCACAACAATAATTGATTCGTTCTCGTCTTTTCTCAGGTAAGATAAAACTGATTGATCGGTATCATGGCAATCGATCCATTCAAAACCTTCGGGATCAAAATCATATTTGTGCAGGGCGGTTTGCCGGGTGTATAAGCCATTAAGATCACTAACCAACCTCTTTATACCGGCATGATGCGGGTGCTGTAATACGTACCAGTCAAGTGTTTTATCGTGATTCCATTCATCACCCTGGCCAAACTCGCAGCCCATAAACAGTAACTTTTTACCTGGATAGGTGAACATATACGTATACAGCAATCGCAGGTTAGCGAATTGTTGCCATTCATCACCCGGCATTTTATACAGCATAGAACTTTTGCCGTGCACAACCTCATCATGTGAAAAAGGCAAGATGAAGTTTTCGCTAAATAGGTATAGCAGACCAAACGTTAGTTGGTCATGATGATAATGACGGTGCACAGGTTCTTTGGAAAAGTAATTCAGCGTGTCATGCATCCAGCCCATGTTCCACTTCATGCTAAAACCAAGTCCACCGACATTGCATGGCCGAGTAACCTGTGGCCAGGCGGTTGATTCTTCTGCCATGATGATAGTACCAGGGAATTCAGCATGCGTTACAGTATTTAACTCACGTAAAAACTCGATAGCTTCAATATTTTCATTACCACCGTGCACATTTGGTATCCAGTCATTTTCTTCGCGGGAATAATCAAGGTATAACATTGAAGCAACTGCATCGACACGCAATCCATCAATGTGACATTCCTCTAACCAGAACACAGCACTTGAGATCAAAAAGTTTTTAACTTCATTCCGCCCGTAGTTATATATTAGTGTGCCCCAGTCTCGATGTTCTCCGCGCCGGGGATCCTCATGTTCATAAAGTGCACTACCATCAAAACGGGCAAGGCCATGTTCATCCTTGGGAAAGTGAGCAGGGACCCAGTCTAATAAAACGCCGATACCATGTTCATGACAGTAATCAACAAAATAACGGAAATCATCGGCAGTACCAAACCGGCTTGTAGGGGCAAAATAGCCAGTAGTCTGGTAACCCCAGGAGGCATCAAGCGGGTGCTCTGTAATGGGCAGTAGTTCGATATGGGTAAAGCCGGTATCTTTTACATAATTTACCAGCAGATGTGCAAGTTCACGGTAATCCAGGAATTCGCCACTATCATCACGTTGCCATGAACCAAGATGGCATTCATAAATCGATACCGGATCATGCAACCAGTCGAAATCTTCTCTGGCTTTCATCCATGAGCTATCCTGCCACTGATAATCGAAGGTGCTTCTGATTACAGATGCAGTACGTGGGCGTAGCTCAAACTGTTGTGCATAAGGATCCGTTTTAGATACGATTGACCCGGAATCCCGGTTACGGATCTCAAACTTGTAAAGCGTTTCATTTTCCAGGCCGGGAACGAACAGTTCCCAGATACCACTGCTACCTCGAGAACGCATGGAGTGTCGACGTCCATCCCATGCATTAAAATCGCCAATAATGCTGACTCGCGCAGCATTGGGTGCCCAGGTCGCAAATAGAATGCCAGCAATCCCATCTATGGTTTTGGGGTGTGCGCCCAGAATCCTGTATATATGTAAATGTTTTCCTTCAGAATATAAATGCAGGTCGTAATTGCTAATTTGCTCTGAGAAACTGTAGGGATCATGGAATGACGTCACATTATTGTTAGTATCCGTTCGTGTTAATAAATAATGTTCACCGATTTCCTTCAGATGCTCTGAACAGATAAAGAAATCGCTGTCAGCATAACGAACAGCAGGAATATTGGTTTCTGTTACGACCAGTTGCAGAGTGTCAGGTGCATAAAACAGGATAAAACTGTCTTTATGAGCCATTTGATTACCCAGCACACTGAATGGATCGTGATGACGGGCATGAGCAATCTTGTCAAGATTATCCTGCCCAATAGCCTCGAGCATAGAAACTGCCTTATCAACTGATGATGGTCTATTTAGTGGCATAAAGTGGTTTATTCCGGGTTATCTATTGACTGATATCGCATGATGCTTAATTCTGAGTCTATAGTTATATTTATAGAGCCAGGTTCTATGGTCAGTTTATACAGTTGCACACGCAATTTTTAATATAAATAATTTTATTAAGCCTATAATTGTTATTTATGGCAAGGGTAGTTTCACAACAGCTATTTTATGCGCTTAAAAAAGTGAGCAACACTACGGGCGGTCATTTTTTGTACAATTAATAGGCATTTCGACCCTAAATTTAGTATTTATTGCTCTTATAATACGATTTTTTTTGCATCGCGTGGTTTTTGCGGTAACTCTATTCTAACAGCGCATGCTTACATTCTGGTTCAGATAATGGATTTTGATAGTAAGTTACTTCTTAAGAAAGGTGAGGATAACCTGGATGAAAACACAAAAATCTCCACGATTTGTCAGCAACCTTACCAGAAATACCCTGGCATTAATTATGGCAGGTGGGCGCGGTGAGCGCTTAAAACATTTGACCAAATGGCGAGCAAAACCGGCTGTTCCCTTTGGTGGCAAGTTTCGTATTATTGATTTCCCTCTTTCTAACTGCATTAATTCCGGCATACGCAGAATTGGTGTAATCACCCAATACAAGTCGCACTCCCTGATTTTGCATATTCAAAGGGGCTGGGGGTATTTGCGTGGTGAGTTTGGTGAATTCGTAGAGCTGCTACCTGCGCAACAACGAATTGAATCATCCTGGTATGCCGGGACGGCTGATTCTATTTATCAGAACCTGGATATTATTCGTTCCCACTCTCCTGAATATGTACTGATCCTGGCAGGGGATCATATCTATAAAATGGACTATGGTTCGATGCTGGCAAGACATGTCGAAAACGACGCGGATATCACGGTAGCCTGTATCGAAGTGCCGATCGAAAAAGCATCTGCTTTTGGTGTTATGAAAGTAGAAAAGAATAACCGTATTCGCAGTTTTATTGAAAAACCAGAACATCCTCAACCCATGCCGGACAGGCCGGATGAGGCCTTATGCTCAATGGGAATTTATATTTTTAATACAGACCTGTTATTTGAATTATTAATTCGCGATGCTGATTCACCAAATACCAGTCACGATTTTGGTAAGGATATTATCCCTTACGCTATACAAAATTATTGTGTATATGCTTACCCATTTACTAATACCAATACCACCATACAAGCTTATTGGCGTGATGTAGGAACTGTTGACGCATTTTGGGAGGCGAACCAGGAATTGATTGGCGTGACTCCTGAACTCAATTTATATGATGATGAATGGCCAATCTGGACAAGCCAGGAGCAATTACCACCTGCCAAGTTTATATTTGACGATGAGCATAGAAGAGGAATGGCCGTTGACTCCATGGTATCAGGAGGCTGCATAATTGCAGGCGCACATGTTAAGCATTCATTGCTTTTTTCCAATGTCACTGTCGACAGTTATACCAAGATTGATTCCTCAGTAATATTGCCCGATGTCACTATTGGGCAAAACTGTCGAATTATTCATGCTGTCATCGACAAGGGATGCAAAATAGCGGATGGAACTGTGATTGGGAAAGATGAGGAGGAGGACAAAAAACGTTTTTACATTTCTCCAAATGGTGTCGTGCTGGTAACACCCGAAATGCTGGGGCAGGTTATTCACTATGTCAGGTAGAGTTAATGATCCTGATCGTCTGAATGTCGTTATCTACTGGCATATGCACCCGCCTGAAGACCGGGATCTACGTAATGGCGAATATCATCTACCATGGACTTATTTGCACACCATCAAAGATTACGTTGATATGGCTGCACATCTTGAAAATAATGCAGATGCACGAGCCATTGTTAATTTTGCACCGGTTTTACTTGAGCAAATCGATGACTACGCACAGCAGCTGAATGATTATTTTAATCATGGCAAGGCGCTGAGAGATCCACTGCTATCAGCTCTGGCCGATCCAGTTCTGTTTCGCGATGATAATAAATGTATACATATTATTAAATCCTGTTTGCGTGCCAATAAACAACGGATGGTTGATCGTTTCAAAGTTTTCAATACGTTGACTGAGATGGCGGAAACGGCAATACAAAATAATGAAAAACTGAGCTACTACTCAGAGCAATATTTTACTGATTTACTGGTTTGGTATAACCTGGCATGGATAGCTGAAACAGTCCGCAATACGGATACGCGCGTTAAAGCGTTAATGGAGAAGGCCAGACATTTCACACTGCATGATCGCCATTTACTGCTTGAGGTATTTAATGAACTTATCAGCGGTGTCATTCCACGATACAGAAAACTGGCGGAGCAAGGCAGAATCGAACTTTCAATGACGCCTTATGCGCATCCGATTGTACCGTTATTGGTTGATATAAACTCCGCCAGGCAGGCGATGCCTGAAATAGAGTTACCGCTCGCGAATGAATATCCAGGTGGCACAGAAAGAAGTCGCTGGCATATGAAAAAAGGCATAGAAGTATTCAAGCATTATTTTGGTTTTGAACCACAGGGCTGCTGGCCTTCAGAAGGCAGCATTAGCGCCGAAACAATTGAATTGATTTCGGAAATGGGAATTAAGTGGTTGGCCAGTGGTGAAACTGTTTTACGAAATTCAATGCAAAAATCTGTAACTGAGCACGATGATTGTATTCACGAAGCTTTTCAATATCGTGATACCAATGCGGCTTGTTTTTTCAGGGATGATGGTTTATCAGACTTAATCGGGTTCAAATACTCTGACTGGCATGCCGATGATGCGGTGGCTAACCTTGTACACCATCTGGAAACAATTGCCAAGGACTGCGAGGATAAACCGAATGCCATCGTATCGATTATTCTCGATGGTGAAAATGCCTGGGAATATTATCCGCAGAATGGATTTCACTTTATTAGCGCTTTGTATGAAAAGCTCACTCAACATGAAGGATTAAAACTTACAACCTATAGTGAATACCTCGATTCACACGATGAAAAAAAACAATTGGACTCGATTGTTGCGGGAAGTTGGGTATATGGCACATTTTCAACCTGGATTGGCGAAAAAGATAAAAATCGCGCCTGGGATATGCTGGTTGAAGCAAAGAAAGTCTATGACAGGGTAATTAATGAAGGGAAATTATCTGACAAAGAAATAAAACTTGCCGAGATGCAATTGGCAACATGTGAAAGCTCAGACTGGTTCTGGTGGTTTGGAGAATACAACTCGGCAGAATCAGTGGCAGCATTTGATGAACAATATCGTCTGCATTTAAGTAATTTGTATCAATTGCTAAATGTGGAGCCTCCCGATTATCTGGTAAACGCGTTTTCATTTGGTTCAGGTCATCCCGCAATGGGAGGAGCAATGCTGCCTGGCCAGCTTCAATAAATAATAATGACTCATGATGATATTAAAACACTAGGCCGCCAGCGTCGTGCAGGTGTGTTATTGCATCCTACTTCGCTTCCGGGGCCTCTAAGTAATGGGGATATTGGTCATGAGGCATACCGTTTTATCGAATTCCTTAATTCATGCGGGTTTAAGGTTTGGCAAATGTTGCCCTTAGGGCCTACACATGATGACAAATCACCTTACCAGTGCTTGTCTTCTCATGCAGGCAGTCCTTTACTCATCAGCCTTGACTGGCTGGAAGATAAGGGCTGGCTTGACAGGGAAAGTATCAAGATAGACAAAAAGAATGAAAGCTACCGTTTACATTGTCTTCAGCAAGCCGCAGATCATTTTTATCAAATGGGTAGCAGTGTCTGGACGGATAGTATTGCTAATTTTAAAGAACAACATGCAAACTGGCTGGATGATTATGCGCTGTATATGGCTTTCAAAAACCTGTACAAGAACAAACCATGGTATGACTGGCCGAATCCAGCACGTCATCGCGAGTTTATTGCTTTGGACAATGCCCGCAGTGAGTTGCGCAAACATATTGAACAGACAGTTTTTGAGCAATTTATCTTTTTTACACAATGGCAGGAAGTTCGTGATTATGCAAAACAGCACGATGTAGAATTGTTTGGCGACATGCCTATTTTCGTCGCAAGAGATAGTGCAGATGTCTGGGCACAGAGAAAAAACTATTTAATTGATTCAGATGGTGGGATGGAAGTTATTGCCGGTGTACCACCTGATGCATTTACCGATACCGGTCAGCGTTGGGGAAACCCTTTGTATGATTGGGACTACATGCTATCAACTGAGTTTAGCTGGTGGAAAGAACGTTTCCAAACGCAGTTAGCTCTATTTGACATAGTTCGTATTGATCATTTTCGCGGCTTGCAGGCCTGTTGGCATATCCCGAAAACTGATGAAACAGCTATCAACGGCAGCTGGGTAGAGGTACCGGGCCGGGAAATGCTGTCTGAATTATTTAAAACCTTTCATTATCTACCTCTGGTGGCAGAAGATCTTGGCGTAATTACCGATCAGGTAATTGAATTGAAAAAATCATTTGATCTGCCGGGCATGAAAGTATTGCAATTTGCTTTTGACGGTAACAATAACAATCCGCATTTACC
>JAUWLO010000133.1 GCA_030613605.1 Gammaproteobacteria bacterium
GCGAGTCGGGAACTGGTCATCGACCGGATAATGGCTCTTGAATCTCCCGATATTGATCTTGAACAGGTCAAGTGGGTGGTGCTAATGGTGCTCTTTAATCAGCCGGGTCTGGAAGAAGCGTTCACCTGGATGGAAAACATGGTGATGGAGGAGTTTAGTCTGCCTCTCCACTAGCAAATACGGTATTTCGTATTTGTTGGTAGCGTTATTCTGGATGTAATTTGGGTGTTAGTGTCGGTGTTCGAAAAGAACAAGCTAACAAGAGGGCGTGACGATAAAGGGGTCAGCGTAAATATCTTGCAGGTTTGCCCCCGCGAGATAGGCTTTTGTCTTCGTTGTTTTAACCATATCTTCCTGCCCACATAAGTAAACAGACCACCCAGTCAGACTTTTATGATCCTCTAATGCCATGTCGTTGGCGCGTCCCTGCCGCATATTTTCAGGCACATGACCTCGTGATATACAGGGGTGATAGAAAAAATGGTCACAGGATTGTTCCAGCGCCCTTAATTCATCCACCAGGTACAGGCCATTGGAAGTCAGTTGGCCACTCAGTGTGCGGCTGCCGTGATAAAGGTGGATGGGACCGCTGTGTCCCTGGCGTAACGCCTCTCTGATAATTCCGTAGAGCGGTGCCAGTCCGCAGCCGGTTCCGATCAGTAAAAGGGGTTGTTGCGGGTCATCCTGTATGTAAAAGCATTCGCCATGGGATTGGGAAATATGGACAGTATCTCCTGCTTTGGCTTCAGTATGCGCCCAGCCACTCATCTGCCCATCGGGAACACGTCGTATATGAAGCTCTATGTAATTTTCTTCTGAGGGTACGCTGGCTATGGAATAGCTACGGCTCACGTCATGTGGGTTAGTCAGCGTTAGATATTGACCTGGGTAATACTCATAATTTTCTGGACGAACCAGACGTAGACGAACCACTTCGGGATTCAGCAGATCAACGGCTTGAATGGTGGTTTCGATTTCAACAAGGTTCTTGTCAGGCAGGCCAACATGAATATCGCTTTTGGGTACGCAGGCACAGGCAAGGAAATAGTTCTGTGCCTTAAGCACACTTTTCAGGCCAGCCTGAGACTTCTCGGGGGGTTCGCCTTCGTGTGCCACCATCATGCAGCTTTGGCAAACACCGGCTTTGCAGGAAGATTTAACGGACACGCCATGTCGGGTCAGACAATCTAATACGGACTCATTGGACTCAGTTTCGTATTTTTGACCTTCAAACGCGATTTTTGACATAACGTATCCGTTGTTTCTTCAGCTGTTCTACTACTCAGCGATGAATTAGTCGCTGATACTTATTTACCCAGCACATCGTTACGGGTTGATTCGGCAATAGCAGCCGCTTCAGCAATCAGCTCACCAGGAACATTGAGTTCCGTCAGGGTAGCACCCAGATGTTCCATTACGGCGTCAAAATGGCTGTCATTAAGACCGCGCTCTACCAGGTGGGCATGCCCGGTGCGCATGTCTTCGCCGCTGTAATTATTTGGACCACCAAAGGCCATGGTCAGGAAGGATTTTTGCTTGGCAGCCTGTTTGTCCATATCAATGTCATCAAAAAAGCCTTTGATGCGGTCATCGGCAAGGACTTTGCGGTAGAAAATATCAACTGCGGCATCGACGGCAGCTTCGCCACCAATTTTATCAAAAAGAGTGTCAGACATTGTAGTTTCCTCAAATTAGAATGTGGCTAAACCAGCTGTTTTGGGGGCAATGAGATATTGTCACTTTATGCAAAATCTTGACCCCAGGAACGGCTTATCTCAAATACATCTTAAGAAGCAAATTGATTGCTAATTAACCGATATTGTTGATATTCCTGACAATATTGCTCGGTTAAAAGAAGTATATTAAATATATGTTAAAGGATTTATTTGTGTTGTCAAGCGTTGAAGGGTTACATTAGGGAGACATACGGGGGCTTACCATTCCATGCAATTAACGCTGCATACAGATTTTGCTTTGCGGGTGCTCATCTTTCTGTCTCAGAAGAGGGAGGGTTTGGCCACGATTACTGAAATTGCGGATTTTTACCAAATATCCCGCAATCATCTGGTAAAGGTGGTCCATCATCTGGCTGGTAGTGGCTTCATCAAGACCACAAGGGGCAAACACGGTGGCATGGAGCTGGCACGGGTGCCAGAGCTGATTTCGATTGGTGATGTGGTGCGTCATATGGAGCCCAATTTTGACATCGTGGAATGCTTTGACACCTCAAACCCAAGCTGTGTTGTGTCCCCCGCCTGTGCCCTAAAATCTGTTTTGTATCAAGCGGGTAACGAGTTTTTAGGGGTGCTTGACCGATTTACCCTGGCCGATGCCCTGGAGCCTTCTGAAGCAACCTCACAGATATTCCCGTTAGAACAATTGCTCAATCGTTGAGCAACTACAGCTGACTTATTTGTTGAGTCCTTCCATGAACCGCCCGAACCCGCTAAAATGCGCGGTTCGATCACGCAGTGCATTAATCAACATCAAAAGCTGGGTTTTGTGCGAGAAGGAAACTCGGCCACTGCAAACGAATTCAAGAATTTAGTCAGAAAAGTTTGAGGAGATAAGCATGTCCGTAAAGCATCCCGTTATTGCTGTTACCGGTTCTTCCGGCGCAGGTACCACAACGGTTAAAAATGCCTTTGAGCATATTTTCCGCCGCGAAAATATCAATCCATTGATTGTTGAGGGAGACAGCTATCACTGTTTTGATCGTGCCGCGATGAAAGAGGCGATTGGTGAGTTTGCAAAGAAGGGCAAACAGTTGAGTCATTTCGGTCCTGAAGCCAACCATTTTGACCTGATCTCGGATACCTTTAAGGCCTATGGTGACACCGGTAAATGCCGTCGTCGTTATTACCTGCATAGTGATGAAGAGGCAGCAGAACATAATGCTCGTTTGAGTACCGACCTGACGCCTGGACAGTTTACGCCCTGGGAAGACATCGATTACGAGACAGACGTGCTGTTCTACGAAGGTTTGCATGGCGGGGTTGTTAACGGTGATGTGAATGTAGCGGAGTATGTCGATCTGCTGGTGGGTGTGGTTCCAATTGTGAACCTTGAGTGGATTCAAAAAATTCATCGCGATAATGCCCAGCGTGGTTACTCTGCCGAGGCGATTGTGGACACTATTTTACGGCGCATGGATGACTATGTGCATTACATCACGCCGCAGTTTTCGCGCACCGATATTAATTTCCAGCGCGTACCAACGGTGGATACTTCTAACCCGTTTATTGCACGCGATATTCCTACGCCGGACGAAAGCTTTATCGTGATCCGCTTTCGCGACCATAAGGGAACTGATTTCCCTTACCTGTTGAATATGATTGACGGTGCCTTTATGTCGCGCCCTAATACTATTGTGGTGCCAGGCGGCAAGATGGGTTTTGCGATGGAGTTGATTTTGGCTCCCCGCATTCATCAAATGACAGAGGCCAAGCAAAAGGCTTAACCCCTATCGATTTGGAATCTTCCTGGTAGGAAGCATTCTGGATAGAAAAAAGGCGAGACCGGTTTCGGTCTCGCCTTTTTTATGTGCTGGCTACAGGTTCTGACAGCATGGCACCGGTTGCGATGACCAGTGCACGTGACAATAATATGCCTTTGGCGAGCATACGATGTTCGCGTCGACTATCATCTGTATCAGTCGTAATTGTGTCAGGTGTAGATTTTAGCAATTTGAGTCCAGCGCTTACCTGTATTGCATAGAGGACAAACAGGGAAATGATCAGGCCAAAATGCATCCACACGCCAAAAGACAGGATGTCACCGTCTGTGAGTAAACGTTTGCTCCAGTCTCGAGTCATCACCAGATAAATCGGCATGCTGATATCGAAGAGGATGACGGCAAACATGACCGGAATATGGAATCGGTGTGCGCGGTGCCAATAGATAGCCACCAGCATGAGCAGGAGCGTTAGTGAAGCAAGGTAAAAAGGACCTTCCATTAGTGACTATTGGGGGACTTAATTAGAGTACTTGCGATTAGAATTAATGGTGGCCGGAGGTGGAATCGAACCACCGACACGAGGATTTTCAATCCACTGCTCTACCGACTGAGCTATCCGGCCATCAGGGAGGCGTATTAAAGCGGCTGCACCCCTGAGAGTCAAGCCGATCCTTATTGGAATGCCCGCAACCAGGGCAAAAGTTGATATAATCACTCGGATATTCCAACAATCATCAGGCGACTCCAGTCCATGCCAGAAACAGAAATTCAAAATCAGTACCAGCTAATCGAAACCAGGTTGCAGGAAATGCATGCTAATGGCACTACGCAGTGCAATTTGTGTCTGTGGCGCTGCAAATTGACACATGGCCAGCGAGGTTTCTGTCAGGCTCATGTCAATCGTCATGGCAAACTTTATAATTTGTCCTATGGGATCCTATCCGCTATCGATATTGGCCCCATTGAGGATAAACCTGTCAAACATTATCGACCGGGCACTCAGGTCATGTCGGTAGGCAGTTATGGCTGTAATTTCCGTTGCGGTGGTTGCCACAATCTGGAAATTTCCTGGGGAGTTTCAGCATTAGATGAGCTGGCAAAGGGTGAGTCCACGGCGGCTTTTGTGTCACCGGAAAAGCTCATAGAAGCAGCCTTGTCTCATGGTGTGGATGGCATCGCGTTTACATACTCGGAGCCGGCAGTGTGGCTGGAGTACGTGGTCGATGTTTCAATTCTGGCCCGCAAAGCAGGTTTGTATACGGTGTACGTCTCCAATAGTTTTATTACCGACGAGGCTCTGGAAATAATGGCGCCTCATGTCGATGTGCTGTGCTCGGATATAAAAAGTATGCGGGATGAATTTTATAAAGACATTTGTCCGGTAGCGAAAGTGGAGCAGGTACTAAGCTGTATTGAAAAAGCCAAAAAACTGGGCATGCACGTTGAAGTCCGTACCAATATTATTCCAGGCAAGAATGACACAGCAGATGAATTTACAGAAATTGCGGCCTGGGTGCGTGATCATCTTGGGGTAGACAGTCCCTGGCATATCACTAAATTTTTCCCGGCGTACAAACTTGCTGATGTGCCGGAAACGCCGACGGAAGTTTTGCACGAAGCTGCGGAGATTGGGCGGCGAAGTGGCCTGCAGAATGTTTATTTGTACGATGATAAGGGTTGTGATTGTGCGGAAACAAATCTGCCTGTGGATGCATACCTGGACAATGATGCGGATTCGTTGTTTGAAATAAAAAAATGTGCGGCTAGTTGTTGTGGGGATGACGGCATTTTGCTGAGGAAATATGAATCCTAAAGCTGTATCTTGATGCGGCTAATAGCGAGCAATATCAGCAGATACCGGCGAATTAAAGCTAAATTACTGTCAGACGATACCCCTGGTATGGGCTGGGATTTATACAGCTTTTTTTCAACAGAAGTTGGGGGCCAGGGAAATGTCGAATATTCATCATAGGGCGCAGGACAGACACACGTTGTCGCTTCATATGGAGGTTTATCGTAAGGCTGCAGATAAAGAGCCTATGTTTAAATGTCGTACCCGCAATATTGGTTTTGGCGGAGTTATGATTCGCAATCGAGGCATGAGTCTCCGTAAAGGCTCCAGGCTAAAAGTGTTATTGAAGGCTGTATGCCGTTCTGCCCGTAAACATTTTGAGATAGACGCGAAGGTTATCTGGAAAACATCGACCGCCATCGGTCT
>JAUWLO010000219.1 GCA_030613605.1 Gammaproteobacteria bacterium
GGCAGGGCCGCCGATAAGTTCTGTGCTGATTTCATTGATACGTTTACGTAATTGTTCCAATGCTGCTTTGTCCTTCTTTCTTGTTTCTGCCAATACGATTAAGCGTTCGGTACCTGTTTTGGGATTAGTTGCACCAAACACAGCGACACGGCCTTTACGTATTTCGGGAATATCACCCACTGCTTCTTCCAGTTCATGGGGATACAGATTTCTACCGGCACGGATAATGATGTCCTTGGTGCGTCCGGTAACGTAAAGATCACCTTCACTGAGGTAGGCGAGGTCACCGCTATCCAGCCAATCGCCATCAAAAAGCCTTTCCGTGGCTTCGTGATTTCGTAAATACCCATTGGTTGCCGAAGGACCACGAAATTGCAGTCGGCCTTCCTGACGATCGGGTAATTCATTTCCCTGGACATCGGCAATACGAATTTCATGGCCGGCAAGGGGCTGGCCACAGGCGACAAAACGCAGGGCGTTGGTATCATCCGCTGCTGCGGGAATTGCCTTACCACTGAGCATAAAGGCCTGGCGTTGAATCTGATCGATAAGCACACCCTGGCCCAATGGTGGGAATGCCAAACCAACACTACTTTCTGCTAAACCATAAACAGGCATCATGGCATCTGCTCGGAAACCATATTTGCGAAAGCGTTCCGGGAATTGTTTTACCGTACCAGGGCTAACAGATTCGGCGCCGTTAAAAGCCGCACGCCAGGAGCTGAGGTCAAGTCCAACCAAATCTTTGTCTTCCAAACGATGCAGGCACAATTCATAACCAAAGTTTGGTGCCGCCGACAGGGTACCCTGGTATCGATGTATAGCCTGTAACCAGCGTTGCGGTCGAGCAAGAAAGGCCAGCGGAGACATCACCACAAATAGTGCGGCGTAGTAGAGGCTTCCTAGCCAGGCACCAATGAGTCCCATATCGTGATACAGGGGTAACCAGCTCACAAAGACATCACTGGGATTGGCACCCACTCGCTCACCCATGGCACGAACATTCGCCAGCAGGTTGGCATGTGTAAGTACGACACCCTTGGGGCTGCCGGTACTGCCGGAAGTGTATTGTAAGAAGGCTGTGTCTTGTGGAGAGATTGCAGGCCTTTCGTATCTACCACCGGTATCCATTAACTCACCAACGGTAATAATGTGATGCAACGTATCGAGTTGCGATTTTAAAAGTCGTGCAACGGGTTTTGCTTCGCTAACCGTGATCATGATTACAGCCCGGCAATTACTTAATATAGCGGCATGGCGCCGTAAATGGTCTTCCAGTTGATTTGGACGCATGGGGGGATAAATGGGAACCGGGATGGCCCCTGCGAGTAAAATTCCAAAAAAGGTATAAAAATATTCTTCACTGGTTGGCAACATAATGGCCACTGTTTGCCCCGGTTCGATACCTAATGCCTGTAAACCCGATGCCAATTTCCTGGCGCCGTCCAACAGCATCCCATAGCTCAATAATTGGCCATCACCATTGTCAGTATAAAATTGAATATGTGAACGCTCCGAATGGGCTTGCACATGCCAATCTAATGCATCAACCAGGGTTTCTGCCTGGACTGGCAGTATTATGTCCCCACCGGACTCGCGTGGACTTATCGTTATCGGTTTACTGGGTGCTTTATGGACAGTTGCCCTGGCGAGCTCACGGAGCAGATCACGCGGGGTTTCTGCCTCGGCAAACATCCTTTCCGGTAGTACCACACCAAAATGGCGTTCAATACGAGCCAGTAACTCGACGCGAGCCAGGCTATCCAGGCCGAGATCTTTTTCAAGAGAACTATCGAGATTAATTATTTGTGGGGCAGTACCTGCCTGGATTTCCTCCAACAGCGACCGCACCACCTGTAGCAGTGGATCCGCAAAGTCTGTTTCCGGCACGAGCTTTTCAGCAGGTTTCATTCGCAGTACCAAGGCATTGACACAATAGGAACATCATATTAACTATGTATAGACTAAGTATGGAACATTGAACGCTAAACACAAAGTCTAAAACAAGCCCTGATAGCTAATGCCGGCGCCATCACCAGGATCGTCGATTAAATTATCCAAATTGAACGAGAAGTGAAACGTTAGCCTGTCCTTGTTATCCAATGAGCGATATTCCCAACTTGTGCGCAGCTTACCCTGTAAGTCATTATCCGTTTTATTGTCAGTTGCGATTGATAAATAATCTTTGGTTTCTTCAGTACGTCCAATATAGAGCCCCAGCCCCCAACCGGCATGTGCACTATAATCGTGATTTAACAGGCCATACACCTGCCAGGTATCAAACCGGTAATCATAATATCGATTCGCGTTGTTGAGGTCGCGTACTTGATTGTTAAATCGGTCAAACCTGAATCCAACCGTAAGTTCATCATTTCTTCTTATAGGTCGCAGCCAATAAAAATCGATTAAATGGTGGCTCAGGTTTTGGGAGCGATTGTCTACGAGCTCTGCCAATGATTTGTCTGTATTCCAGCCCCGGTAGGTCATACCCATGAGTGCTTTGTTTGCATAGTGGTAATCCAGAATCAATTCGAGTTTTTTGTTTTTGTACTGAAACTCACTGGAAGTGTCGGGCATGACCAGTGTCAATGGCCGATCATTTTCTGCGCTAAACCGCAGTTGCCAACGGTCGTATCGATAAGCACTTTGCAGTGAGAGGGTGAGGGGCTTCTGCTTATAATATGAGGAATCAAATTGATTTTTTTCATTGTAATAATGGTCCTCACTCAGCCAGGCAAGGCGTAGATAATTTGCTTTTCGTTCACCTAAGGTGGCCGCAAAACCGAGATCGGCCTGGCGTTTGTCGAAGGCGGCGGTACCAAGAAAGGATAATTCGATGGCCTTGTGCCAGGGGCGGATGGCGATCTCCAGCAGAGGATCTTTGACCGGTTTTCTCGCGTAATAGACATCGTGCTCATGCTGCAGCCGTACGGAAAGGGTGTCGGAAAGATCCTTTTGCAAGCGGATTTCACTGTCCACAAAAGCGAGATCAATGCTCAGGCTGCCACCGGCCATGCGCCAACCATTTTCGACTGTATACCATTCTTCTTGTACGGATTTTCGAAACTCGTAGGCCTTAAAGTCGAGAAAATTTTCTGTATTGAAGTTAGGCTCATTAATGGCGATATCACCATCAAAGCACCACCCTGCGTTAGAGTGAACCAGTATCCAGGTGTAAATTATAAAGGTAAGCTTTCGTCGCATAGAAATAATGTATTTCAACACTGAATTTAAAGAACGTAATTAAATAACGTACTTAAATAACGTACTTAAATAACATAGTAATCTGGTCTTGTTTGTAAGTTGGCCTGGTATTGATATGTATTTCAATTGTCTTGTGATATCTACGGATATCCTGCTACGCAAGGTAGTTTATTTGGCATATCTAAAAGATAGTTTGTTCCATGAGGTAAAGCACGTATTTCTGGACTATTATTAATATATGGGAAAATTTAAAAGTAAATACAAGGGAGCTTAACCAAACATTTTGTTCAGGAACTTAACCACAATATAGGGGAGGGGTACAATGCAACAACCGCTGCAAATCACCTTTCGAGATATTCCACGTTCAGAAAATGTAGAGACCGTCGTCCGCGAAAAGGCGGAA
>JAUWLO010000285.1 GCA_030613605.1 Gammaproteobacteria bacterium
GGTTGGGCTGGGTGGGCTGGTTG
Source organism: Gammaproteobacteria bacterium (assembly GCA_030613605.1). Lineage (GTDB taxonomy): Bacteria > Pseudomonadota > Gammaproteobacteria > SZUA-152 > SZUA-152 > SZUA-152. Next base: position 24 of record JAUWLO010000285.1, read on the forward strand.
GGCTGGTTGGGCTGGTTGGGCTGGGGTGGGTGTAGCGGGTACTACGCCTTTAACCGCAGGCACTCCACTGACAATTTTTGGCTTGTCACCTGAAATCGATTCTGAGACTTCTTCCCGCTCAACCGCCATGGAATAGCTGGTTTGAGAATCGGCATCGGCTCCCAGGTCACTGGCGCGTTCACGTTGTATTTCATAATGCGGAACTTCGAAAGTCGCATTGGGAATTAACACCACCTGTATTTTTTGGCGGCTTTCAATGTCGCTGATCATCTGGCGTTTTTCATTTAACAGGAATGTGGCAACATTCACTGGTACCTGAACAACGATTCGCGCGGTCTGTTCTTTCATTGAATCCTCTTCAATGATGCGCAAAATTGATAATGCCAGTGATTCGATGCTACGGATGGTGCCGTGACCTTCACAACGTGGACAAACAATTTGCACAGACTCGCCCAGTGAAGGGCGCAAACGCTGTCGGGACATTTCCAGTAAACCAAAACGCGAGATGCGGCCAATTTGAACGCGGGCGCGATCCATCTTTAAGGCTTCTTTGAGTGTATTTTCGACATCGCGCTGATTGCGTGATGCATACATATCAATGAAATCGATAACCACTAAGCCACCCAAATCACGCAAACGTAACTGGCGAGCAATTTCTTCTGCGGCTTCACGGTTGGTATTCAACGCGGTATCTTCAATATTTGCTCCCTTGGTTGCCCGGGCGGAGTTTATATCGATCGATATCAACGCTTCCGTGTGGTCGATGACAATCGCGCCACCTGAGGGCAAACGAACTTCACGCTGGAAGGCTGTTTCGATCTGGGATTCGATTTGATAACGAGTAAACAAAGGAACCTTGTCATCGTAATATTTAATCTTGTTGAGATTGTGTGGCATCACCAGTTGCATGAATTCGCAGGCTTTCTCATGCGTTGCTTTATCGTCGATAAGAATCTCAGCGATATCCTTGCGCAGGTAATCCCGGATAGCACGGATGACGAGATTGCTTTCCTGGTAGATCAGGAATGGGGAAGAGCGTTCTTTTGAGGCCTTGTCGATGGCTGCCCACAGCTGCAACAGGTAATCCAGATCCCACTGCAGTTCTTCAGGGTTCTTGCCAACACCTGCGGTGCGCACGATAAGGCCCATATCTTCGGGAATTTCCAGGGCTGCCAGGGCATCACGAATCTGGTTACGCTCGTCGCCTACAATGCGGCGTGAAACACCACCAGCACGAGGATTGTTTGGCATTAAAACCAGATAACGTCCGGCGAGGCTGATAAACGTGGTCAGTGCAGCACCTTTATTGCCGCGTTCCTCTTTATCAATCTGGATGACAACTTCAGTGCCTTCCTTGAGTACTTCTTTGATATTGGCGCGCCCGCCACCGAGTTTTACATCCGGGTTGAAGTAAGAACGGGAGATTTCTTTCAGGGGCAGGAAACCATGCCTTTCTGCGCCGTAATCGACGAAGGCAGCTTCCAGACTGGGTTCAATACGGGTGATTCGGCCTTTGTAAATATTGGCCTTTTTTTGTTCGCGTCCAGCAGTTTCAATGTCCAGATCATAGAGTCGCTGGCCATCGACCATTGCGACACGCAACTCCTCTGGCTGAGTTGCATTAAACAGCATTCTTTTCATGTTATATCGTCCGTGCGCTCAACCTGTTGTCCTCTTGCTGCTGCGGGAGCAAGGGCATCACAATCGACAATTCAGCGATCGTTCGCTGGCTTGAGCCGCGAACCGATTTGCCTGCTTGTCGGTTAGCTCGTCATGATCACAAGGTGGACATGGGAGCGCACTAAAATAGTTAAAAAACATCCGTCATGACACGGATGTTGGAAATTCTGTGTTGTTTCTCGGCTTGTCTTGCCAGGCACCCTGAAAGGAAATGCCAGTAAAATGTACCTAAAATCAATACTATCCCGCTAAAAGCACATGCAATATAGCAGTCTTCCCCCCAGGCATCAATCTGATCGTAAAGATTGTTATCATTATACGGATGAGTGACTCAAAGCCCACCGTGGCGCCAAAAGTACAGTATGTCCAGATTGATGAGGATCGCGCCGGCCAGCGGATCGATAATTTCCTGCTGAGCTTCCTCAAAGGGGTTCCGAAAAGCCGTATTTATCGGATTCTTCGTAAGGGCGAGGTGAGGGTCAACAAGGGAAGAATCAAGGCCAGCTACCGCCTGCAGGCGGGTGATGATGTGCGTATTCCGCCGGTAAGGCTGGGAGAGCCCGCAAAAGTGTCGGCCCCGGGGCAGCGAGTGCTGTCGTTGATCGAGAATAGTATCCTTGTAGAAGAAAAGGGATTTCTGGTGCTCAATAAGCCGTCTGGCCTTGCTGTGCATGGTGGCAGCGGCCTCAATTATGGGATTATTGAAGCCCTGAGAGCCTTGCGACCTGATGCTCCTTACCTGGAACTGGTTCATCGGCTGGACCGCGATACCTCGGGGGCACTGATTATCGCCAAAAAACGCAGTGTATTACGTGAACTGCACGCCCTCTTGCGTGGTGAAGGGGTGCGAGGTGAACAAGGCGAGAAAATGGAGAAAAAATACCTGGCGCTGGTGAAAGGGCGCTGG
>JAUWLO010000035.1 GCA_030613605.1 Gammaproteobacteria bacterium
GTGCATGAACTCACCAGTCATGGCATTCCGGTATGTGCTCATTTGGGTTTATTGCCACAATCAGTGAACAAAATGGGTGGCTATAAAGTGCAGGGGCGTGATGAAGACTCTGCCCAAAAAATGATTGTGGATGCTCGCGCCATGGAAGAAGCCGGTGCTGATATTGTTTTGCTGGAATGTGTTCCATCCACTCTGGCGGCTGAAATTGCTGCGGCTCTGGACGTGCCTGTTATTGGTATTGGTGCCGGCCCACAATGTGATGCACAGGTACTGGTATCGTATGACATGCTGGGTATCACGCCAGGCAAACGACCAAAGTTTTCAAAAGATTTTATGCGGGAAGCGGAAGATATTCGTGGAGCAGTGTTGGCTTACGTTCAAGCAGTAAAAAATGGCGCCTTCCCTGCAGATGAACATAGTTTCTAGCGTCTATACTTGTTTTAAACTTCAAATTTAATTTTTCTCATGCAAACTATTACAACCCTTGCCGAGTTACGCGAAACCGTTCTTCAGTGGCGTGATGCCGGGGAGCGTATCGCTCTGGTACCAACCATGGGAAACTTGCACGAAGGCCATTTACGCCTGGTTGAAGAGGCGCATTCCAGAGCCGAGCGCATAGTTGTTAGTATCTTTGTTAACCCTATGCAATTTTCGGATGCCAGTGCAGGTGCGGGCGATTATAAAAATTACCCACGTACTCTGGAGTCAGACCAGGAAAAGTTGTCCGGTATGACGATTGATGTCGATGTGTTATTTACACCGTCAGTGGAAGAGGTTTATCCGGGTGGCATCGAGAACGAAACACGGATAGAAGTGCCTGAAATTTCTAATATCCTGTGTGGTGAGTTTCGTCCTGGCCATTTTGTGGGAGTGGCCACCATCCTTGCCAAATTATTTAATATGGTTCAGCCAGGTGTGGCCGTGTTTGGCGAAAAAGATTACCAGCAACTTCTGGTTATTCGTCGGTTTGTCTCGGATCTATGTTTTCCCATCGAGATCGTTGGTGTGCCCACCGTGCGTGAGGGTGACAGGTTAGCAATGAGTTCCCGTAATCGGTATTTGACTTCAGAGCAGCGTAAGAAGGCAGCAACGCTCAATCAGGAGTTGCTACTGGCGAAACACAGCATAAAAAATGGTTTGACTGACTTTTCGGCAATAGAAAAAAAAGCAACTGAACATCTTAAGGCAGCAGGTTTTCGACCAGAATATTTTAGTGTAAGAAGAGCAGATAATCTGCAGGAAGCAAATCCTGAAGACAAAGATTTAGTCGTGCTTGCGGCAGCCTGGCTGGGAGATGCGCGTCTGATTGATAATATTAGGGTTTGAATTAAGGCTTGTGCGATATTGACGGATTGTTTTAACGGAAACATAACGAAGAGATATTTGTTTGGATAGGCGATTATAATTCTACTGTTACTATTGTAAATACCATATTTCGAAAAGGGGAGCATCTATGTTGATCTATACAGGTAATCAGCAACACCAGTTAAAACAATCAAATTCGGCAATAAGCGCAATATTATTGCTTGTAGCGGTGGGTGTGCTCAGCGGTTGTGTTTCAACCTCATCCTATAAGGAAGTTAGTAAAGAACGTGATGATTTAATCAAAAGGGAAAGAGCGCTAGCAAGTAATACAAAGTTATTACGTAATAAAGCAGAAAGCAATGAAGAAAAGGCTGCCCGTTTAAAGGCGGAGTTAGAAGAAGCTCAATCACGTTTGAACAGTGTGAATAAATCATTAAAAGAAAATAATGAACTCCTGGTCGTGGCGGCCGATGAGCTGGCACGCCGACATTCAGAGCTGCTAACTATAGAAAACAAGTTGGCCGAGTCTAATAAAAAATTACAAACGACGACAGATTATATGGAAAGAACGAGCAGGCTTTATAAGGATTTGGTCAAGGAGTTGTCATCGGAGCTTAAGGCTAACCAGATTAAAATTAGTGAAATGAAAGATGGTGTTACGGTCAATTTGTCGCAAGATATTTTATTCCCTTCAGGCTCGGCGATACTAACTGACTCGGGAATTAGAGTGATTAAAAAGGTAAGTGGGAAACTAAAAAATATCCCTCATCAAATCATTGTTGCGGGGTTTACCGACAATGTTCCCATTAAAGGTGACCTCGCGAAAATGTTTCCGACCAACTGGGAGCTCGCGGGAGCACGTTCTGCCAGTGTTGTACGGTTACTTGAAAGTCAGGGTGTCGATAGCGATAAATTAACAGCCGTGTCATTTGGTGAGAATAAGCCTGTCGCATCTAATGATGACTGGAAGCTGAGGGCACAAAATCGACGGATTGAAATTCGTTTGCGACCTGCAGAATAACTCACTAATATTTATATAGTGTGCTGTAATTTTTCGGGCGCATTGTACTCTGCAGAAAAGCTGTTCTTGAATGTCTGCTTTATACTGGAATAGTGTAAAGGATTGTCCCCTTTAACTTCGTGTTCGATAACCCATAGTCAACACTCCCCCTTTTTGCTATATAGAGTAAAGTGTTGCGTTGATCAGTTGAAACAGCACTACAGGACATACATTGACGAGTAGAAATTTGGTTAAATAAGCCATCCCTGGCCTTGCTTTATCCATAAAATACGTTTGGTACTATAGTTAAATATTACCTTCCTCAGGATCATCGTCCACTAACTCGATATATACAGAATTATTGGATTCAGGTTTTCCGATCTCCATTGCGGCAAACGAAGATTTTTCACCAGGCATTATTTCATCATCAAACAAATAGGCCTCTTCATCGCCCATTCTATCGAACCAAAGGTCATGTTCTCTTTGAGAAAATTCTCCTGCTGAAGCGCTACTCAGTACAATTAAAGACACAAAAGCTACTACAAACGATAATTTATTCATGATTCACCTCCATGTGCACGACACTCTCATTGAAGGGTCAAAGAGGAGACGCGCACAGCGTCTTTGAAACCTATGGACGCGAGGACTATCTTTTTGTTGCATCAAAAATCACGAAATAATGATGTTTAACGATAGAATATTTTTATAATTATGATATTTAAATTTCATATGCCAGAAAAATTGGATGTTTTTTATTTCGGAAAAAGGATGTGCTGGACATGGGTAGATAGTTGAGAGAGTCAGTGTCCATGGGTAAAGCTCTTATCAGCTCTAACTTAATGCATAACGTTTATTTCGTGGGGTTTTTCATTATTTTCCCGGTATTATTTTCACTGCTCAAAGAGGGATAAAGTGAGCAATAATCGTGGCCTATTCAGAATTATTCTGATAAATTATTTTTATAGAGATTAAAGCTTGTTCAAGAAAGGTCTTTTCTGGACGCTAATCGGGGTAGTGAATCAAGGCTGTTTAAGACCCATGCGTAATATTTTCATCGGCTAAACTATCATTTCCAACGGCGTTCATATGACAAAACACATTGTATTAGGGAAACAAGTCCATAATCGTATTTGCCAGTTTCGATTGGGTTTGTTGTTAATTGTATTGTTAGCATCAGCACCGACATACACTTTGGCATCCGATGCCATTCCCATGTATGACAAGGGTGCCAATACGTTTTATATCAGTGGAAATATTCGCGGCCTTGGGCCGACCGAGTTTATGGTCGATACGGGCTCTGGTTACACAACTATCAATCAGAACACGCTGGAAATTTTGCTCGAAAAAGGGCAGGCAACTTACGTCAAACAGCTCACCGGGATATTGGCTGACGGTCAACGTAATACCTATCCGGTCTACCGGATTGCATCCATTCGGCTAGGCGAATCGTGTGTGTTGCACGGAGTCGAGGCTGCCGTATTCCCCGGCAATACCCGCCATATTCTTGGGTTAAGTGCATTAAAGAAGGTGGGTGAATTTACCTTCGCTTTTACTCCCCCGCAACTGCGGCTCAGCAATTGTGAGAAGGCTGCGACCTAATTGTCACGTGTGTTTGTAAATATTTGCATTAGAAGCATTACCGAAAGCTCTCATTAAAAATATTAATTATAGAAATAATTAATAATCTCTTTTCTTCCTGGTCATTTTTATAACATTAACAATACTGTGCGTGGCTAATGGTGACACAACTCTATTTCCCTTCTTGCTTGCGGCCAATAAAAAATCCCGTAACACAATTGTGCTTGAATAACTCCTGACCAGTACTAGAATGAGTGGTGCAGTAGGCTATGTAAATTTCAGCGCACAGTGTTGGTTACACAAGGAGGTTAACCATGAAACGCTTGATTCTAGCTAGTGGTATATTATCTCTTTTGATTGCAAGTCTCGCCGTTGCTAATTCCGAGCAGGATGATCGGGGATCCGCCAAAAACCTTGATGAGGACAGCTCGGATTCTATGGTGATGAAGTCGACTAAAGCACCCACCGAGGAATCGGAATTCTCTGCTATGGAAAGCGATAAACAGACTGCAGGTCAATCAAGGGAATCGACCGATGATGATTATGATTGGATTCCGTCATCATGGGATCTTCCTTAAACAGGAGGAGCTGGGGTGGGTTTATTCCCGCCCCGGCCGTTGACCGATTCCTGCCCTGTTATTAAATTGAGTCTTAGGTTATAAACTAAGGTTATTGGTGCTGATTTGTTTTTCCGGTAATCCATTTTCCAGTAGTTTATTCTCAATTCTGGTTGTCAGTTCTTCTTTTCCTGCAAGATAAACATCACAATCATTCAGGTCCGCGTGAAATTCGGTGATAAGTTTCATTGGTTCCTTGTTGAGAACAGGATGGTAATGAAAGTTATCAAGGGCATCACCCCAGGATCTGCAGAGGTTATTTAGGTAAAGATCCTCTTTTTTATCGACTACCCAATAAAGGTGCATGTTGGCACTTTCATCTATCGCCATGCCGTGCTCAATCAGACTTTTAATGGGGGCGAAACCTGTACCATAGGCTATGTATAGTTGGGTTCGCTTTGAGTCTTCATTGAGCAAGAAATCGCCTTTTGGCCCGGTGACGATGACTTCATCTCCTTTGGAAAATGTGCCTCTTGCCAATGTGTCAGTTGATTCTTTATCTTTGCTGGAAATGTGGAAAAGCAAATTCCGATCGTCACAGGGGCAGCTGGCAACAGGTAAGTCAGTTGTTTGACCGTTTGGCAGCGTGAGAGCGACTGATTGTCCCGCAAGAAAACGTAACCGTTGTACGCGAGGCGTTTGCAAATGTAAGGCCAACACATCATCGCTGAGTCGATCTATTCTTTTTACTTTTGTTGTTATCTCCTGGTGGGGGATATCGCTTTCATCTTTGGCCTCGAGTGCTTCTAAAACGACATCTGATACAGCTGTGTTTGAGCAAAGTAATACATAACCCATATTTTTTTCAGCTTCACTTAGTACGTAATCATGATTCTGGATTTTTTTCACTTCGCCACTAACAATTCTTGCTTTGCATAAACCGCAATTACCATTGGTGCAGCCATAATTAAGTGCCAGGCCTGATTGCACGGCAGCTTCCAGTAAACTACTGTTACCTTCAAGCCAGAATTCGTGATTGCTGGGCTGGATTTTTACGTGGGCAGACATAACGTGTAATACCATGTTGTGGGCTAATAAATTCTGTTCGGGCGCTGGGTTTTTATCAGGTTCGGGCAGGCTGACTTTTACCCAGTCCAGCAGCGCGTCAATTTGTTGCTGATTTTCTTTCTGTGTCTGGCTGGGATCAATGCTCGACAAACGCCTGAGCACCTGATTTATAATATTTTGGTATACCGATAGTTGCCTTTTGGATTCTGCCTGGCTATGACTGAGATTTGTTAGCCGAAGCGCCAGAGTTTCAATGTCGGGCAGTATTCTTTCCTGCACGCGTTTGGCAAAAGCGGAGGCCTTGATGTGTTGTACGCGTTCGTATTCAGTGTCGTGGCTAAGGTCAGCTTTGGGGTAAAGTGACAGTAAATCAGGGATGCTAATTGATCCCTCGAAGGTGCTAATGCCTTCCTGGCGTATTTTCTTTTGTAGAGTATTACGCGATACGCCTACCAGGCGTGCGGCACGAAATACGGGTAGTCGTTCGGGCATTCTATAATCCCTTGTTTATCTTCCAATAGTTGGTCAAATACCGCCAAATGTTCCGATCAGGGCGTTTTATTCAATGGGGCCATTGATAATTAAGCAGTTAAACGCCTTGTCCTGAAAATAAGCTAGTCTTAACCAGTGTACATTACAAGTTATCCTGTATTTACAGGCTTTTTGTGGGTAAATAGCTACTAATCAAGCGCAATTTCAGCCAGACAAAAATGGCTAAAATGTGATCGCGTTGGCAGCTGATTTTTCTTGTTTAACCGATACTGAAAACATGATCTCGTCTATCTTCTCCTTCTTTTCTAGTCCTCAGCAAAGCAACCAGAGAAGTGTTCCACGTTATGGCGTTGGCAACCTGAAAACCTGGATACAGAAGCCAGGATTATTGGGTTTGTATGAGAGCCATGTTGAATTATCTCCCATCGATTTTAATAAGACAGGGATGGCTTTTACCCATGATCATTTACTGATTCCAGGCCAGACAGTGGTGCTGGATTTAAAGAAGGATGGGTGCAAATTGGCCAGCATTGTGGCAATTGTCAGGTACACGTCCCAACATGCTGACCACTTTCGTAGTGGGGTTGAATTCAATTTTGAAGCTAACGACCATATGGGGTCTATGGAAGTGAAGCAGACGTTGAGTGAGATCGAATCACTGTTAACGACCCAGTAATTGGTGAGGCAGTAATTGGTGAAGAGTCAGGAGAAATCCCCAGTTTTATTCTGTGCGCAAAGCCTCAACCGGATCAAGATTAGCCGCACGACGTGCTGGTGCTACACCCGCAATTAATCCGATGCTGATAGCCAGCAATTCAGCCAGTACCACATAAAGCCAGGGAGTATGTACGGGCAGGGCAGGTACCGCGAAAGACAATACTGCAGCACCGCCAATCCCCAGAGCCAGACCGGCAAGTCCTCCAATACCTGCCAGCACAATCGCTTCGGCAATGAACAGACTGAGTATTTGGCCCCGTTCTGCACCAATGGCGCGCAATAAACCAATCTCGGAGCTGCGTTCATTAACGGCAATGGCCATGATGGTGAGAATGCCGATCCCGCCCACTAACAGCGAAATTCCACCCAGAGCGCCCACGGCAAAGGTCAGTACATTGAGTACATTGCCAAGTACATCCATCATTTGCTGCTGGGTGGTGATGGTAAAGTCTTCACGTCCGTGGCGGTTGATCAAAATACGTTTAATACCTGCCACCACCTCATCCACATCTGCACCTTCGGTATAAATCAGATCAATTTCCATTAACCCGTCGCGGTTGAATAACTCCAGTGCGCGAGCGGCAGGGATGTACACGGTGTCATCGAAATCCATACCCAGCACCTGGCCCTTGCTTTCCATCACGCCAACAATGCGATAACGGTTACCACCGATACGAATGTGTTGCCCAAGCGGATTCTGATTGCCAAACAATTCAGTTTTCAGTTTGCTACCCAGTACTGCGAATGCTCTGGGTGATATGGGGTCGTCATGAGGCAGAAACTGGCCTATTTGAACCTTCATGGAGAAGGCTGTGGGGAAGTCGGCACCCATGCCAAAAACAGTGGTGCGTCTACTCCGGTTACCCGCCTTAACTTCAGCATTACCCTGAGTGGCTGCTACGACGGCTTTGGTATACGGCACACGTTTCAGTGCCTCGGCATCTTCAATACTAAGCGGGCGCACTGAACCGAGGAAACCGATGGGTGTACCCAAAGTGGTCGCCTTTCCAGGATTAATGCCGATGAGGGTGGTGCCGAATTGGGTAAATTCTGCGAGCACAAAACGATGAATACCTTCACCGATAGAAGTGAGCAGTACTACGGCGCCAATACCGACAGCGATACCTAATATGGTCAGTCCACTGCGCATGCGATGCGCAATGATGGAGGAGAGTGACAATTGTGTGAAATCGCGGAGCTTCATGTCTATTTTACTTTTAGTGACTTCCAGTTATCTGTGAATCTGTTATCTGTGTGTCTCTTATCGACGGGCCTGTTATCTATGAGCCAGGGCCTCTACGGGATCAAGTTGCGCAGCGCGGCGTGCGGGTAAAATTGAAAACAATAGTCCAGTGATGAGCGCAACACCGATTGCCGCAACAAAAGCCCACCATGGTGCACCAACAGGTAACACGGGATAGAAATAACCAATAAGTTGACTGCCTATCTCACCCATAATGACCCCCAGCACAGCGCCTGCGGTGGAGAGCAGGCCTGCTTCTGCAAGAAATAAAAAAACAATTTGTCGGTTGGGTGTACCCAGAGCTTTTAGTAGACCTATCTCGCTGGTGCGTTGTGATACCGATATCAGCATGACATTCATAATAAGAATGACCGCCACGATGAGACTGATCGCCGCAATCCCGGCAACAGAGAGTGTCAATGTTTGTAGTATTTTATCGAAGGTAGCCAGAACAGCATCCTGGGTGATAACGGTGACATCTTCTTCACCCTGATGACGATCGCGAATAATGCGTGTTGTCTGCTCAATAGCTTGTGGTACGATTTCGCGAGACTTGGCCTCAACGAGGATGCGAAACAGGCTTGAGGTATTAAAGAGTTGTTGCGCCGAAGCCACGGGAATGATGACGACATCTTCTACGTTGACACCAATGGTATGGCCTTCGGAAGCCATGATGCCGATAACACGAAAGCGGCGGTCACCGATACGCACCCATTCGCCCAGGGCTGAGTTATTACCAAATAGTTCGGTTTTGACTTTGCCGCCCAGCACGCACACCGGATTGGCACGATCAATATCGCCAGTGGGTAGGAATTGACCCTGGGCCATTTCCCAATGACGGACCGTTAACATTTCTGCGCTGGATCCGAGTATGGGGACTTCGCGTTCCAGTCCTTGCCACGATACGGATGCCGAACCTACATTAACCGGGGCGATGCGTTGGATAGCGCTACCGCGCTGCAGAGCCATGGCATCACTTAAGGTTAAGTCGCGCGGTGTTTCACCCACCAACATATGTACTACACCACCACCAGCGGTTTCCGATCGGCCGGGTATGACGATAATAAGATTCGTACCAAGTGATGCGAATTCGCCGATGACATAACGTCGTGCGGCTTCACCCAGGGAAGTGAGGATTAATACCGAAGCAATACCTGTAGCCATTGCTAGCAGCATTAAAAACGTGCGTTTGCGTGCTCCAGCCAATGCGGTGAAGGCAAAGCGGGTAACGTCGACGTTTTTCATGATGTTCCTGTGCTCATGATTCCCCCGCGTTCTGTTGTTCATCAGAAACAATTTTCCCGTCTACCATGTGCAGGAGGCGTTTGGAGCGTGCACCTAATTCGGGGTCGTGAGTGACGATAAGAAGTGTTTTGCCTTTTTTATTGAGTGCTTCAAGAATTTCAACTACCTCTTTACCTGATGCTCGATCGAGGTTGCCGGTGGGTTCGTCAGCAAGTATCAAGTCTGGATTCATTATCGTCGCACGGGCAATAGCCACTCGCTGTCGTTGACCACCTGAAAGTTGGTCCGGCCGATGGTCTGCTCGATCCGCTATGCCCATGGCAGTGAGAGCATCACGTGCTCTTTTGTGACGTTGCTCCGGTGGTACGCCGGAAAGGGTAAGAGGTAGTTCGATATTCTGGGCGGCAGTGAGTCGGGGTATCAGGTGAAAAAACTGGAAAACAAAACCTATGCGTTCACGGCGTAATTGCGCATGTTGTTCATCGCTGAGTGATGTGATGTCATCTCCTGCGAGGCGATAGGTGCCACTGTTGGCATGGTCGAGCAAGCCCAAAAGATTTAGCAGAGTTGATTTTCCCGAACCGGATGGCCCCATGATAGAAACATACTCGCCGGGTTTGATGTGCAGATTGATATCACGCAGGGCGTGAACCTGCTGATCGCCGACAGGAAAAATGCGTTGGATGTTTTCCAGCGTGATCATTGACATGCCTTTTTTTAATTAAGAGTTTTATTCAAAATTTGATTCAGATTTTAATGCTTCCAGGGTTTATACAGATTTGATTTTTAAGGGCGACTAATCTTCAATAGTGGCCAGAGCACCAGCCTCGACTCCCTTGCGATCAAGAGTGATGACTACCTGGTCTCCTTGTTCAAGTCCACTTCGAACTTCGGTTAATTTCCAGTTGGACAAGCCAATTTCAATCGTTTTCTCGCGCAGCGTATTATCATCAGTGGGTAATACCAGGACGCGATGTTGTTTACCACCACCAAAATCGCTGGCTAACAAAGCTTCGGTGGGTATGCGTAACACGTTGTCGCGTGTTTCCAGAATAATTTCGAGATCGGCGCTGTAACCCGGCAGTAAACGGCTATAGTCGTCAGGGTTGGTGAATATGGCTTCAACTTCTACGGTGCGTGCCTGTTTTTCAATTTCCAGCACATAGGGAGCGATGCGTCGTACTTGCCCCTCAAAGCGTTCGCCCGGAAAAGCATCCAGCGTAATATTGACGGACATGTCTTTTTTCACTTTGGGTGCATCGACTTCATCAATAGGCGCAGAAATAGTCAGGCAGCTATTATCGATAAGATCAATGGCTGGTGGTGTCGGGATACCTGGGGGAGAGGGTGTGACAAATTCACCCAGCTCACCATTAATTTCTGCCACAGTGCCATCGAAAGGCGCAACGAGAATGGTACGTTCCAGAGCCTTTTTGGTAACAGCGATGCGTGCATCACTTACACGGTTGGAAGCACGCGCCGCTTTACAGGCGGCCTCGCGAGCCTCGGCTTCGCCAACCGCGCGATCGGTGTTTTCTTCAGAGGCCAGTTTTTGTTTGCGCAAGCGAACCAGTCGCTCGGCTTCTCGACGCGCCACTTTTGCGACTACGCAGGCTTCTGTTGAACGTGCGCGTGTTGCAGCAGCCTCTTCTTCGGCAAATTTAACTTCTGCCGCAATATCGTGATTCCAGAGCTCCAGTAATAATTGGTCCGCTTTGACCTGATCACCACGGTTAACAGGTAGTTTTGAAATCAGGCCACCAATAGCGGGGGACAGGTGTGCCCGACGACAGGCTTTAACCGTTCCAGCGCGGGTATTGGATACAGTCGATAACACAGGGCCGAACTCCACTACCCTCACCTTAATGAGCACAGGTTTTGGCTGTGACCAGTACCAGCCAAGTGCGGCGCCAATGGCAAGTAATGTTCCAGTGATAATGATGCTTTTTAGGTGACGATGCATTACGTAGCCTGATTGTTGTTATTAGCTGCTATGTTAGCTTTTGTTTGCTTTTCTACAAATGGGCTTTAACTCTAATACTATTCTAGCCCAAAAAAATAATCCTGTATTTTCAGTTATTTATATATTGTTTTTGCTAAAAAAAGCCGACGCCACGGCCAGGTTACGTTAAAATAGCCCTTTCTTTGAGCTTGTTTACCATCAAGGCAGTACCCTCAGGTTTCTATCATGGCATTAGTAAAATTCGATAGCGTTTCACTGGCTTATGGCCATGTGGCTTTGCTGGATCACGTTGATTTCCAGATAGACCCTAAAGAGCGGGTTTGTCTGGTGGGCCGCAATGGCACGGGCAAGTCTACTCTTATGCAGATTATCCGGGGCGTGGTGTCTCCGGATGATGGTGAGGTCTGGAAACAGCAGGGTTTGCGTATTGCCTATCTGGCCCAGGAAGTGCCGGAAGATCTCGATCAAACGGTGTTTGATGTGATTGCCGAAGGTCTGGAAGGCGTGGGTAAATTGTTAGCGGATTATCACCATGTGTTGGTGGAGCTGGAAACTGATTCTTCGCCAGCACAATTGGATAAGTTGGCAAAATTACAGCATGCGCTGGATGCTGAGGATGGCTGGTTGATGGAGCAGCGCGTAGAAAAAGTTATTACAAAACTTGAATTACCAGCAGACAAGTCTCTGTCAGAATTGTCCGGTGGTCTTAAACGTCGCGTGATGTTGGCGCAGGCGTTGGTGACCGAACCGGATTTGCTATTGCTGGATGAGCCAACCAATCATCTCGACCTGGCCGGCATTCAATGGCTGGAAGAATTTTTACTTGGCTGGAATGGCGGTCTGCTTTTTATTACTCATGATCGTACCTTTCTGCAAAATCTTGCAACACGTATTGTGAGTCTGGATCGAGGAACATTAACTTCCTGGCCGGGTGATTATCAGAATTATTTAATCAAAAGAGATGAACAGCTAGCCATAGAAGCAGAGCAAAATGCCAAATTTGATAAAAGGCTGGCACAGGAGGAAGTCTGGATACGACAGGGTATAAAAGCACGACGTACGCGTAATGAAGGGCGGGTTCGGGCACTGGAAGCTTTGCGGAGTGAACGTGGCCAGCGGCGTGAGGTGCAGGGCAAGGCCAAACTCAATGTCGAGAGTGGCGAAGCATCTGGGAAGCTGGTTGTGGAAGTAAAGAATGCCAGTGTGGGTTATGGCGGTGAACCTGTTGTGCGAGATTTTTCCACACGTATTTTGCGCGGAGACAGAATAGGTATTGTTGGGCCGAATGGCGCCGGTAAATCCACCTTGCTTAAATTATTGTTGGGTGAGTTGAGTCCGGACAAGGGTAAAGTGCGGCTGGGGACAAAACTGCAAGTAGCTTATTTTGATCAGCAGCGCGCCCAGTTAGACCTCGATCAAACGGTGATGGATAACCTCAACTCCGGTAGCGATATGGTGACGGTTAACGGTCGGGAACGGCATGTCATGGGTTATTTGCAGGACTTTCTTTTCCCGCCCAAGCGCGTGTTATCTCCGGCATCATCGTTATCTGGCGGAGAACGAAATCGTTTACTACTGGCGAGGCTTTTTACCAAGCACGCTAACCTGCTGGTGCTTGACGAACCCACCAACGATCTGGATATTGAAACCCTGGAGTTGCTGGAAGAATTGTTAATTGATTACAAAGGTACGCTTTTGTTGGTCAGCCATGACAGAACCTTCCTTGATAACGTGGTTACCAGTACCCTGGTGTTTGAAGGTGAAGGGAAGGTAAATAGTTACGTGGGTGGCTACACGGACTGGCTGCGTCAGCGAAAACAAACCTTGTCGGCACGGTCTACGGTTGATAATAAAACCCTGAATAAAACAACTAAAACCAATATCAGGTCTGAGGGTAAAACTGCGCAGGCTGTTAAAGGTAAGCAGCGCAAGCTTGGTTATAAAGAGCAACGCGAGCTGGAAGAATTGCCGGGTAAAATAGAGGTTCTGGAAAAAGAGCAATCCGAAATACAAAAGAGTGTTAGCGATTCAGGTTTTTATCAACAGGATAAAGATAAGATTGCTAATACCCTGTCACGGCTAGAGACCGTAGAAAAAGAACTGGAACACTGCTTTGAACGTTGGGGAATTCTGGAGAACCCGGAAGAGGGTTAGCTACTGACTAGCTTCCTCTTTAGTATTTTTTCTCATTGTATTCCACGCAATTGGCACACCATAAAAAATTACAAGAAAGCTGGCCGAATAGATATATGGGTA
>JAUWLO010000046.1 GCA_030613605.1 Gammaproteobacteria bacterium
TTCCAAGCTGTAAATTATTTTGCTGTGAAAGGCTTACCGGTTGAATAGCCAGACGGTCAAAAGCGAATATTTGAGCATCAGCGGAAGATGTTTTCCTGGCCCGCTGCATAGCTGAAAGATTTTCAACACTGATGCTGTCAATACGAATATTATCAGGAGTGTCGACATTGATATTTTTTACAGCAATTGAGGTAACATTCAATAAATCCAGATTGAGCTGTTTATTTAGCAATTCAATCCCACTCAATTTCAATTCACCCTGAGCGTAAACCGGAGCTATATCGGATGTTTCCAACTGAGCTGACGGCTTAAAGCTGGCGTCACCTGTCCAGTCGAAAGCGGCCAGCTTCCCACAATAATCAAGAATAATTTTATCTGACTCACCAAACTGCTGAATACAAAAATCAACATCTGAAAAAATTATTTTTTGTACGCTTGCATCCCATGGATGTTCAGGTGGTGCTTCTGTGGGCTGGAATTCCTTTTCATCACTGCCGGGTTTGATATCAATACCTGCAATATTCATATTGCCATTATCAAAAATCATGGCATCTACATTCAGGGCTCTGACTTCAATCTGATTAATTTTGACAAGATGATCAAAAAAGGGGGCCCATTGCCAGCCTATGCCGAGATATTCAAGAGTAAATCCCTTTCCACTTTTGTTTTCCCCTGACACTCCATAAATCTTTATGGTGCCATCCCAAAGTGAAATTTTTATATCAAATATTTTTGCGTCAACACCCTTAGACTCGAACCAGGATGTTGCAGCAATGTTAATAACAAAGGGGAGAGATACCCGAACTAGTGTCAGTAGGACAACAAGAATCAGCAGGGCAGTAAGAATCCTCGTGGTCCACGGCCGATCATGTGAGAAGGATTTGTACTGGTTGATCAAAGACATAATATCCATCCTACAACATTAGTGCTCACTAATAGCAATAACACTAATGGGCATATTTACGTCAAGTCACTACCAGTTTATCACTTCGACTTGCTTACCTGGATCTAGTGGGCAGTATTCCTAACCCGGCCAAATTGCCCGAGTAAGTGATCTTCACTTTACCATCTGCACCTGGCCGCCCCATGGAACGAAGGGCATTTTCTAGTACTTTATCACCGCGAGCCGCAAATGCACCGTTAAACTGATATTTGCCATCTTCTTCCAACGTAAGCAAGCCATCGATGGAAAGAGGACCACCGCCATCCGCGATGACCCCTTTCACTTCATCATCACGAGTCTCCAGTGTCAGCGTTAAATCACCCAGCGATATCGGCTTAAAGAGGTTCACCCCGGCACCACGCCAGACTATGCGACCCTCTGCCGACACCAGACTCTGACCATTCCACTCCACATCCTGCAAATTCAGACTTATCGAACCCGATGGCTGTAATGCCTGCATCTTTGTTATCGATGCCACCATACTGGCCGGTATCTGAGCTTCCAGAGAAGAGAAACTAACACTTCCGTTCAGGCCTAGTGACGTCACCCCCTGTCCAAAACTGCCTGCTTTTGATCCTTGTGTATCGGAATTCCGGAAATGCCAGCTCAGACCTACTTCACCCAACAACAGAACCCAGGGGCGAAGTGTCCACTCAACATTCTCAAAGCGAGTTTTCTTGATGGCGACCACGTCGGCTTTTCCCGACCAGACGCTGCCACTAATGCCCGTCAACGCAAAACTTCGGCTCGCATTTGATGATGAAGAGTCCGAAGACTTCAAGTAAGCGTAAGCTCGGTCAGCGGGAAAGCTCAATACCAGGAATATAATGTAAGTCAGCAAACCCAGGACGATAAATCGGACGTTGAACGCTAATTTCACGAAGTAGCCTCAAACACCAGACGGGCATCCACTCGACCAGGCTCCTGTTTCATTTCAAATACACTGTTTTCGATAGTCACCCCGTAGCGGCTATCTAACAATACCAACCAGCGCATTACGTCATCAAAACTTGCCGCTTCCATCCACACACGTACACGTTTTTCCCCATCGGGTTGCACTCGTTTAAGCGCAGTACCCAGGCGTCCACTTTTGGCGGTACGATCAACCACACTTAACAAAGACTGCCCCCCCGTGGATTTGGCGCGGCCGCCACTACCGCGAAGTTTTTTAACCTCCTGTGCAGTCTGACGCATCCACCGTAATGTCGAAGCTTGTTCTGTAGTACTGACACGCAAAGCATCCACTTTGCCTGTCAACGGTTCCCACACCGCAACATAGATCAACATCAGTCCTAACAATACGGCTCCACTGATAACCAGATGTCGTTCACGCTGTTCCAGGCCGGCCAACCATGCTTTCATGATCCACCTCCGCTCGACATTGCTTTTATCGAAAGGCGACTTTCCACTTTACCATTTCGTGAGCTGGCGGAAATAATTTCCACACTCAATCTGGCTTCGTCTTTTAAGCGTTGCTTGAGTTTATCAAGAGCTTGTAAATCTGACAGGTTAAGACCCACATCCAGTTTTCCACCCTTATAGCGCACACTGCGCAGACTGACGTCATTAGTCTCTTTGAAAATTTTTCCAGCCTGCGCCAGCAATATCAGCAAACTATTATTGCCGTCTCCACCACCGCGTAATTTTTCCAGCGCCCGCGCCATAAGTTCTTTTTCACTACCCGGCACCAGACGGCTACCCGGCAAGGCTTTTTCAAAAATGGATTGTATTTCTGCTCGTTGTTCATCCGCGAGCGATGACAGACGACTATAGTCAGCAATAAAATTACCCACCTGCAGTACCAGCCAGACAACACACAGAATTAATGCTGTCCGCCAGGGGCGTAACATTTTACCGACCTGTTCCTTACGACTGTACGCACCCTGCAACAGATTAATTGCAGCACGCTCATCGAAACCCTGGGCCAGCAGTACGCTACAATCTTCATCAGATTGCCGAAAAAATAACTCGATGGATTGTTCAGCACAAAGTGCCGTTAATTTATTTTGTATTGCCGAGCCTTCAAAAAGATCATCCAGTTCTTCACCACAACCCACAACAGTCAATGATGACGGAAATGATTCACCCGAATTATCCAGGCATGCCTGAAATACAGCACCCATGTTTTCAGTTTCAAACGCCAGACCAGTTTGCGCGCCAGTGCGCATCAGCGCATGTGTACCATTAATAACTAACGACCATTGCGTGCCCTCTGCATCCTTATCCCATTGCACCCCAAACACTTCCGGACTCATTATGTCCGGGTGCAGCCCAACTGTTGTCAAACGAGAAAGCCACGATTCAATTGAGTCACGAGATACCACTGCATTGGATACCTTACCTTGCTCATCCTGATACCCTATTGCGACGTGCAAATCTTCCACGTCATCAACCAATTGCTCTTCTAATGCATAGGGAATAGCCTTAGCCAGTTTGTTTCCTTTGATTGCAGGTAAATCGGCTTGCGCCAGAAGCACCCTTTCCGCAGGTACCAGCACGATAACCCGCGCACCTGCCGCCTGTATCGCCGCATCTTTTAGGCTGCCGTGGAATAGTGCGCCAGCGGGTCGATCAGCATCACACAGCACCCAGCTGGCAAGAGTTTCCCCAATGCTTGTAGCCTCCAGGCCATTATCGTCCACCCCAAACCATTGCTCGGGCAGCTGCAAAACCAGTTGTTTACGCATTCCCGTATTCCATTAACAAGTGTCCATCAACAAGCTTCCATTAACAGGTTTCCAAAGTGCTTCTTCATAATTTACGTCAATTCCATGGACACCGTTTCATTAATAGGTGCCTATGCTCCTGCGAATAGTAGCCACCTTACCATTTTTGCGCTCCAGCAAACTGTACATACGAAGCTGGGTACGACCTATTGTTGCGTCAACGGACACCAGAAAATAGTCGCTTTTAACATCGAACATCTTGTTATCGACAGTAATCTGGTGATCATCCAGTAGTTTTTTCTCAAAGTCTGCTTTATTTTTAAAAACATTCTCTTTGCGGAACTCAACTAACTCACCCGCAATTGCTGCTGTAATGTCGTCATGCAGGCTTAACAACACCGCCTCCGATGCTGTATTAATATTGACGGTGGTTGGTACAGGCAATGCACTAACAAATGGTAACAGGGCGCTCACGTCTTCGGGAGACATCCCCAGCATCGCCCCTAATTCTGTGGGACTGGCCATGAACTGATTTGCTGTCCGGTACGGAATATCGGCATTCAGATACTCCAGATCTTCGGCACCATCTGCAGAAGTATTAAGGTCTGCATCAATCCAGTCCACCACGCGATTGGCCATAAAGGGCGATATCTGAATATTCTCATCCGCCGCACTGACCTGTTCCAGAATGGACTGGAACGCCTTAACCTGCGCCGGATCGACCTTGCTACTCCCATCGACAAGATTGTTAAGATTAAACCGACCCTGCATATCTTCGACTCTACCTGCAACGGAACCACCTTCTACAACTGTTGGCGGCAAAGGGATGGCCCAGTCTTCCCCCAAATTATCCACGTCACCCGTATCTTTTTTGTCTTTCGCCAGCACCTGAGCGGCCAGTTCCTCCATACCCAGCGCATACATGTAGGCTTGATCGGCTTCCAGCATATTGCCGGTACGGCGAATATCCAGCGTTTGTCTCGTCGCCATGGCCACTGCGATAACGCTAACCAGCGCGGCAATCAAAATAGCCGTAATCAATGCCACACCACGTTGCCTGTGTGGTGCAAAATGGGGCATAAAATATGGTGCCCCGTTTTTTATAGAAACTGCCATAACTGAACGTGTTAGTGAAAGCACTAACCTGGCACCCGAAATAATCGTGAAATACGTCCTTCGGCCTCAGTCTCCAGAATTACTTCCACGGCCAATGGCGGATCATCCGAAGGCTGGGTGCCCAGAGCGCTACTGGGCCAGGCATCAGTCCATTCCTGTTTACCCTGCCCAGACTTCTGAGCCGACCCCGAACCAGACATAAATCGCAGTTCCATTCGGTTTACACCGTCAAGCAACACGACTTCCAGTGGTTTACTGTCCTGCGCTCTATCCAGCACATTCCAGTAAAAACGAATCAACTGGTTTTCACGCACACTATAGGCAACACGTTGAAGATTACTGCGTGCGCGACCCACCGGATTACGCCAGCCACCTCGAGTGAATTCCAGCTGATAAAGTCCAACCTCGGTACTCGACAGCGCCAACTGACTATCACCGTATTCATCACGGATTCGACGATTGGCTATTTGTTCAATATCACGACCCAACCACAAAAAACTGGTCTGCAACTGTGTCAGCCGTGCAGCATGTTCATCCGTGATCTGACTATTCTTAAGAAGGTTATTTAAACCGCCATAGGCCATGGCCGCCATCAGGGCAAAAATACCGATTGCCACCAGCAACTCCAGCAAAGTGAAACCGGATTGTCTGGGTGCCTTCATTTCCAGAAGAAGGGGCATGCTAAAGGTGCTCATGGTCGCCCAATGAAACCGGTCAACGTTATTAAAGACGATTCATCATCTTCATTCAAACGCACCGTGATATCGACCTTGCGAATAAGATCAAAGCCATCGGGTGTTTTTGTTACCTTTGTTGACCAGTACCATTCCTGCTTTGCCATCAGCGAACTGCCTCTGGTGGTTTTGGTAGCAGGCCATTGGTTGGCGAGTTGCATCTCAGCGAGTTTATTCATCGCCACCCAGTGAGCATAGGTACGTTGCTGCAACCCGGACGCATTGCGAATATTTCCTGATACCGCCGAGGTCGCCGCTGCCAGAGCCAAAGCAATAACGGCCAGAGCAACCATTACCTCCAGCAAGGTAAAGCCTTTTGCGCGCCCCTTCCTTATAAATGAGGAATTTATAAACGAGGAGCTTTTAAACGCGATGTTACGCATTTAGGTCACTCTCGCCGGATCGAGACAACTCCAGCTTGCCGTTAATAGTGCCGCGTAATATATAGGCTTTTTCGTCATCAAGACTGAAACTTATCTCAAAATCAGTAAATTCACCACTGGAGAGTATAAAAATGCGCGGCAGTTTTTTTTCATCATCAAAGCTAGCCGTGGCACCTTCCACAAGCAATTCAATATTCACGTCCGGAGGAAATTTTCTTTCCCGAAAAAATGTATCCTCTTCAATGGCTACCCATTGGTTATCATTCGTCAGCTCCAGAAATCGATAGCTTTGTCGCGTAAACTCTACGGCCAGCTCCCGCCCCTGTAATACTGATTCTTCACCAGCTACTCGCACCAGACCATATAACCGCTCGGCTTCTTCCTGTGCTACACGACTGCTTCTTTGGCCAACCGATAAACCAACAAAACTGGTGATGATGCCAATAATAAAAAGGACAGCAAGAACTTCCAACAAGGTAAAGCCACGCTCAGTCCGCAAAGAACCATGAACGTTAACTACTAAATATTTTGGATTAACAGTAAAGCCCATAAGCTTTAATCATCTGTTTCAAAAAGAAAGAACTAACACACGTTAGTTGACAGGTTTCGTTAGTGTTTGATGGCAAAGATATCATTGCCTGCTAGCCGTCTCTTTATAATAAAGAATATATAACGAAGAATATAATGAAGAGTTTGTTGAAAATATTATTTATTACCAGAACCTATTAAAGATCCCAGTTGCCAATATCGGCATTCGCCTCCTCACCACCAGGCTGCCCGTCTGCCCCGAATGAAAAAATATCAATATCACCCTTTGAACCTGGAGAGAGGTACTGGTAATCATTACCCCATGCATCCTTTGAAAGGCGATCCAGATATTTTTTCCAGTTACGGGGTTCCGGAGTACCAGAAGGTTTGACCACCAAAGCCTCCAGTCCCTGGTCTGTGGTGGGATACACAAAGTTATCGAGCTTATAGAGATTTAACGCACTTTCCATGGCTCGAATATCCTGTTTGGACTTAGTGATGCGCGCCGCATCAGGGCGATCCATAACACGTGGCACCACAATCGCCGCGAGTATGCCCAGGATAATCACGACAACCATGACCTCGATCAAAGTGAAACCAGACTGAAAAACAGACAATTTATTATTTCTACTAACGTACACTTTTTAGCTCCTGAATTACCTGTAACGAATGCGCTTTTATTTCACAATGCGCAGACTGGGCATTGTGGATTTATTTTTCTCCCCGGCTGGATCAGGCGATGATTCATCATCATCGTTAAACACCATACCCCGACCATTTTCACGTGCGTAAATAGCAAGTGCTGCCGAGACAGGCACACAAATCCAGGTAGGCTTGCCACTAAAACGAGCATTAAACCTAACCTCAGTTCCAGACATATCCAGATCCTGCACCGCACTAGGATCCATATTCAAAATAATTTTACCGTTATTGATATGCTCAACAGGTACCTGCACATCAGGCTCACCCGCGTTAACAAGCAAATACGGTGTCAGGTTATTATCAACAATCCATTCATACATTGCCCTCATCAAATAAGGACGACTGGAATTCATGCCTGTCGTACTCGGCTCTGTCATTTTAAAACCACGTCGTTACCCAGCTAACTATTCGTTAACCTCCACGAATATCTCGCTCTTGCTCAGTAAGGCTAGCCTGAAAACAATCCAGTTCGAATAAGCGCTCTGCGTAATTAATGAGGGGCTTGGCCGCTAACGGCAGCTCAATACCATAAACAGGCAAGCGCCATAATATGGGGGCAACGGCACAATCCAGTAATGATAAATCATCGCTCAGAAAGTAAGGTTTCATTTCAAAAATTGGGGAAATCACAATCAGACTGTCGCACAGTTCTTTAGCAGCTTTGGCCTTATCCTTTCCTTGCTCCAGCTTATCAACGCAGCTGTCCCAGTCACGCTGGATGCGGCGCAGGGTCATACGACTTTGAGCTCGGGAAACCGGATCAACAGGCATCAGTGGTGGATGCGGAAATCGCTCATCAAGATACTCCATAATAACCTGTGCATCGTATAGCACTAAATCACGATCGACCAAAGTCGGCACGATACCGTAGGGATTCAGATCCATAAGATCTTCTGGTGGATTAGCAGGATCAACCTCCACTGTTTCAAAATTAATGCCTTTTTCAGCCAATACAATACGGACACGGTGACTGTATAAGTCCGATGAGCTTGAAAAAAGGGTCATTACTGATTTTTTATTGGCCACAACTGCCATGGTTTGCTCTCCACCTGCTAACTAAATTTATAGGATATATATGGGATGCATCTATGAAAAAGAGACGAAGTATACCTGAATTCTGGGAAAACCCGCAGAATAGGTTATAAACTTATGAATTATATAGAAATGTCACCTCAGAATGAGGCGTATTTTCGACAAAAATACCAGCAGTCAGTGCACGTCTTTCCAGTATTCTTTTTTCAGGAGATAAATAATCACCAGGAATACAGCCAAAAATAACAATACCCATTTACCCAACGCCTGACGCTGTAATTTACTGGGCTCACCCAGGTAAGCCAGAAAAGTTACCAGATCAAGTATGACCGCATCGTACTCCTGCGGATCAAGCTTGCCTTGTTCAACGAGTTTGAAGCCAGTAATGATTTCCTGTTCAATGCCATCATCGTTGACGACCATGGTTTTTTCAGGCTCCTGCAGACCCTGCAATTCCCACAGGACATGCGGCATACCCACGTCCTTGAACACCACGTTATTAACACCCCAGGGGCGTGATTCGTCACGGTAAAAGGAACGCAGGTAGGTATATAACCAATCGACTCCACGCGCACGTGATATAACCGACAAATCTGGTACCGCAGTTCCGAACCATTCTTTTGCATCAGCCCGATCCATGGTTACAGTCATGGTATCGCCAACCTTTGCACCGGTGGTAATAAGCTGCTCGGTTATTTCTTCATCTGTCATGCCCATGTCGGCAGCGATTCGACTATATCGCATCAATGATGCAGAGTGACAGTTAAGGCAATACTGAACAAACAATTTTGCGCCTCTCTTGATCGATTCAGTGTCTTCCAGCTTGATATTTGCCTTATCCAGACTAACCCCACCACCAGAAGCTAAAACCAAACTGCTTGTCAGCATAGTTGTCGTTATAAGAGCAACCAGCATAAAAGCACCCGGCAACACGGATGAACATTTAATCAACATTGGAACTTTCACTTCTCGGTCACCCTTTCTGGTACAGGTTTGGTTTTATCAAACTTGCTATAAAATGGCATCAGCAGAAAAAATGCAAAATACAAAACACTGAATATGCGCGAAAACAATGTTGCCGTTGGGGTCGCGGCAACAGTACCGAGATAAGCCAGACCAACAAAACTCACCACAAAGGTTGCCAATGCACCCTTAAATATCCAGCCTCTTTGCCGAATCGATTTAACC
This sequence comes from Gammaproteobacteria bacterium, assembly GCA_030613605.1. Lineage (GTDB taxonomy): Bacteria > Pseudomonadota > Gammaproteobacteria > SZUA-152 > SZUA-152 > SZUA-152. Next base: position 9,293 of record JAUWLO010000046.1, read on the forward strand.
GGACTGCGATCCAGCCAGGGCAACGCAAACAGCACTGCAATGGATGCCCCCATGGCCATGACACCCAGAAACTTGTCCGGCACGGCGCGTAAAATTGCATAGAATGGTGTGAAATACCAAAGCGGCGCAATATGTTCTGGCGTTTTCAACGGATCAGCGGGTACAAAGTTATCTTTCTCAAGGAACCAGCCACCCATCTCCGGCGCATAAAACAACACAGCAGAAAATATCATCAGGAATACGACTGCCCCAACGGTATCCTTTAATGTGTAATACGGGTGAAATGGAATGCCATCCAGAGGTACGCCATTTTCATCTTTGTGTTTTTTAATTTCTATGCCATCGGGATTGTTAGAGCCCACTGAATGCAACGAAATCATGTGAAACAGAACCAAACCCAACAGTAATAAAGGGAAGGCAATAACGTGAAAGGCAAAGAACCTGTTCAGAGTTGCATCAGCAACCACAAAGTCGCCACGAATCCACAATGCCAGCTCATCGCCTATATAGGGGATTGCACCGAACAGGGAAATAATGACCTGTGCTCCCCAGAATGACATTTGCCCCCAGGGCAACAGATACCCCATAAAGGCCTCGGCCATCAGTACGGCGAAGATCACCATACCAAATAACCACAGCAGCTCCCTTGGCTTACGATAGGAACCGTAAAGTAATGCGCGGAACATGTGCAAATAAATCACTACAAAGAAAAACGATGCGCCCGTGGAATGCATATAACGAATCAGCCAGCCCCAGTTCACATCACGCATGATGTACTCCACCGAGGCAAAAGCGGTACCAGCAGTCGGCTTGTAGTTCATGGCTAAAAAGATCCCGGACAGAAACTGGATCACCAGCATCAACACCGCCAATGATCCAAAGTAATACCAGAAATTAAGATTTTTGGGGGCGTAGTATTTGCTGAGATGAGCATCCCAAAACTCGATTATAGGGAACCGTTCATCAACCCAGTCCCGGACAATAAATACGCGATCTATTAACTTATTGGACATTATGCAGTCTCCGGATCGACGCCGACCAGCAAATGGGTTCCAGTAACAAAGTGATATGGGGGCACGACCAGATTGGAAGGTGCAGGAACACCAGAAAATACCCGGCCGGCAAGATCATAAACTGAACCGTGACAGGGGCAAAAAAATCCGCCTTTCCAGTCCTGGCCTAAATCTGCAGGGGCCATTTCGGGTCGATACGTCGGCGCACAACCCAAATGGGTGCAGATGCCGACCATAATCATGTACTCAGGGTTGATTGAGCGGTGCAGATTCTTGGCGTAGTGTGGTTGCTGTGAAAGTTCATCGGAGCCTGGATCTCGTAATTCGCTTTCACGTTCTTTCATCGCATTGAGCATGGACTCGGTGCGTCGTAACACCCAAACCGGTTTGCCGCGCCATTCAACCGTCATCATTTGACCCGGCCGCAACTTACTAACATCTACGTCAACAGGTGCACCTGCCGCTTTGGCCTTGGCGCTGGGATCCATCGAGAGAATAAAAGGCGTCGCAACGTAGGCTGCACCTATACCCCCTACTACTGTTGTTGCCGCAAGTAACAGGCGGCGTCGGCCATGATCTATCTCTTCTGAGCTCATTGGATCCTCTGTGTTCACCGTCTATTTTTGACGTCTCTTTGTACTCGCAAAAAGGTGCTGACGAAATGTATCAACAAAAACAACCCGACCCCGGCTCCAGCAGAATGGTCTTCGTTGGGCCACATCGATGCAACAATAATGGGTAAGGAGCATAGCAGAGATTTCCCTATAGGTTATATACTATATATTAATATTCTTATAAACAAAGCTTTTAACTGTTATTTTTACTCAATGATCAGAAATGCGGGCAAAGAAAAGGGCCCCGAAGGGCCCTTTTTGCACACTATTTAGTAAGGAAAATCAGGCCCTGACCAGGCCGTATTTGGTCATGGTTGTTTTCACCGAGAACCAGCCTACAACGATAACAGCCAGAGTCACCAGCACATCGATA
>JAUWLO010000006.1 GCA_030613605.1 Gammaproteobacteria bacterium
AAGATCAAATTGATGAAGTGAAACCAGAGATTGATCGTCTCATGACCCAGGTAGCCAAACTACAGGTTCCGTTGGTGGTAGACATGGGTACAGGAAAAAACTGGGATGAAGCTCACTAAAAAGGCGCTTAAAATATTTTTACTTTTTTGCATGTACAGTGAAACTTTTTGAAATACTCCGAGTCTTAATTTGCGAACAGATGTTGTCTGCTCACCCGCCGACCTCCCTGGCGGGTAAATAGTGTTCGGTGTCTCCTTTGTTATTTATTAATGCAAGGCCGAACGATTTGTACCCTGGCGCAATCTATCCCCTTAAAGAGGGCGCCGGGGTATTTTTTTGCCCTTTTTTCCTTGTTTGCTGTTTTTACGTCTGATTTATTTGCAGCCAGCGATCCAGAACTGAGTACACTTCACCCAGCCCCGTACCCTTGAGCGATGAAAATAGCTGCACACTGGAGAGGCCTGCAGGGTCATTTTCTGAAATTTCTTTACGAACTTTGAGCAAGGTATTCTGGGCCGCACCACGTTTGAGCTTGTCGGCTTTGGTGAGCAGAATGTGAGTGGGCATGCCAACATTCCAGCTCCACGCTAGCAATTGCTGATCGACCTCCTTGAGGGGATGCCGCACGTCCATCAGTAAAACAAGGCCTTGCAGGGATTGGCGACTGGCCAGGTATTGCTCCATGGTTTGTTGCCAGCGGCGTTTGATGTCCTCCGAGACTTTGGCATAACCGTAGCCAGGTAAATCCACCAGACGTCGTTGCTCATCCAGGGTGAAAAAATTAATCAGCTGGGTGCGTCCGGGGGTTTTACTGGTACGCGCCAGTGATTTTTGACAGCATATCCTGTTGATTGCACTGGACTTTCCGGCATTAGAGCGGCCTGCAAATGCGACCTCCATGCCTTCATCTGCCAGCAATTGAGATAATTTTGCAGCACTGGTTTCAAAGTGCGCACCACGGTAGGCCGTTATAGATGCGTCGTTGACGGAATTTTTGTTTTTGGAGGAGTTAGGGCTCATATTCTATAAAAACATACTGAAATCGTTATCTTTTATTGGCATTTTGGCGACAGCTACAATAGTCTTGGTAACGCAAAAAAGAGCCATCAACAATATGTAGCGGTAGCACGGTAAGGGAACGAAACTTTAACAAACAGCAACAGGGTGTGGAAATGCAATTAACGTTGAGAGCTGATTATAAAAGATTTTCTGGTCAATTTGCGTTGTTTTTCATGGCTTTAGTTTTTTTTACCAGTTTTTTTGTGGGCAACGTCTATGCCGAGGGTAGCATTAAAGCCGGTGCAGAAAAGGCTAAGGCCTGTCAGGTTTGTCACGGCGAGGGCGGTCATAGCACCAAACCCACATACCCCGTTCTGGCTGGCCAACATGCCCAGTATATTCAAAAGCAGCTAAGGGCTTTTAAGGCAGGTACCCGCAAAGACCCCATAATGAATGGTATGGCAGCCCCCCTGTCTGAACAGGATATTGAGGATGTGGCGGCCTTTTTTCAAAGCAATCGTTAAAAACTCACTAATTACCCTAACAAACGTCTAAAATAGCGTCTAAAATTCAGCATCTACTTTTTACGCACAGTTTTTAACTCTTAAATCCTCAGTGAGACTATTGATCATGACCACTTCACGCCTTGTTTTATGCTTATTAATCAGTATAAGCGCAAATACTTATGTTTATGCGTCAGGTGATGCATCTGCCGGGCAGGAAAAATCGTCTTCATGTCAGGGCTGTCATGGGCCTGACGGCAATAGTTTTAGCCCCGACTGGCCTAATCTTGCCAGTCAAAATACGACCTATCTGGCAAAACAAATACGGGATTTTCAGTCGGGTGACCGAAAAGACCCCACGATGAGTTCCATGGTGGTTGGGCTTGCCCAGGGGGATATTAACGATATTGCGGCGTATTTCAGTACCCAGGCGATCAAGGCAGATGCTCAGGCCAAAGCCGGCGCGGGCAAAAGGCTTTATGAAGGTGGAAATCGCTACAGTCGTACGCCAGCATGTGCCAGTTGCCACGGTCCTAATGGGGTGGGCAATGGTCCGGGAGGCATTCCGAGTCTTGTTGGCCAAAAATCGGGTTATACCGCCAAAACCCTGCGTGATTTTAAATCGGGCACACGCAGTAACGATCGCAATGGCATGATGCAGGCCATTGCGGCCAAGCTGTCAGACAAGGAAATCGAGGCCGTTGCGGCGTTTATTGCCGGGATGGGAAGCTAAACCAGCTACGGACTATTTTTTACCCGGCGCATAAAAGTAGCTGGAAAATGTGGACACATCTTTGCTGACCTGACGGAACAGGTGGTCCAGGCTGATGATGGCATGCTCCAACAGGTTCACGGCGATGTACGGATGTTCAACTCGAAGCCGCTTGTACATTGGGCGACTCAGTTTGAGCAGACGGGTACCGTTTTTAAGCGCCTTGGCGCGTACCGAGCGTGGTTCTCGATCAAAGAACGACATTTCACCCATTAGCTCACCGGCTTTGATCAGCCCTACCTGACTTTCGGCCTTGTCACCTGCAAACAGGGCTGTTTCGCCCTCGATGACAAAATACAGCGCTTCACCAACATCACCGATTTCGGCAATCACATCCCCTTTGTCGAACGTCTCCAGCTCTGTATAGTCGATAAGCGTGGTGACTTCCTTGATGGTCAGCGATTCGCAAAGATATTGCTGATTTAAAAACTGCGCCAGATCGATCTTTTCAGTGACCATGGGGTCATACTCCTAGTAGTGTAATTTAGTAACGTGCGTGTAAGTCGATGCCTGTATAGCATAAACCATAAGAGGGTAAACGAAAAAGGCTTACTCCTGGTTTCATTGCGTTAGCAGGGCGTTTTGGATAGGCTCACGAAAAAATGACAGTGGTGCAGAATAAAACGCTCAAAAAGTATCCAGTCACATTCGGTCAAACTGGCCAAAAAAATCGATGAGGTATTGTAAATGAATAGAATATTGACCAGGCAAAAAAATAATATTGTGGTGCTTTTCGGCGCCACTTTTTTCGCCTTCGCCCTGATGGGTTCGACAGCCAGCAGTAGTTTTGCGGCCACCTACAATGCCGGCGAGCATTACGAGATTATTTCTCCTGCACAACCAACTAGCAGCAAAGATAAAATCGAAGTAGTAGAAATGTTCTGGTATGGCTGCCCACATTGTTTTCGACTGGAACCTTTTGTAGAACGCTGGTTAAAGAAAAAGCCCGCCAATGTAAAGTTTGTGCGCATGCCGGGAGTTTTTCGTCCTAGCTGGGAGATACACGCTCGTGCTTATTACACCGCCGAAATTCTGGGCGTGGTGGATAAAGTTCATCGTCCTATGTTTGATGCCATTCATGAAATGAAGCAACTCATGAATACTGAGTCTTCCATTTTGGCTTTATTCAAAAAACATGGCATTTCTGAAAAAGATTTTAAACGAGTGTTTCGTTCCTTTGCTGTGGAGACCAAGTTGCGTCGTGCCAAAGACATGGGCACACGTTATCAGGCCAGGGGAGTTCCTGCGCTTATTGTTAATGGTAAATATCGCACCAGTGGCCACGCAGCGGGAAGTAATTCCAAGGTGTTTAAGGTGGTAAACCAGTTGATCAAAATGGAAAGTAAATAAGCTTTAGGCCCGTTAGATTTTTAAATCCTGATGTTTAAATAAAAAAAATGAAAGCTGCAGAGTTCTTTGTTCGTTGCCTGGAAAATGAAGGTGTCGAGTACATCTTCGGTATTCCGGGAGAAGAAAACCTCGATGTAATGGATGCCTTGCTGGATTCCAATATCCAGTTTATTACCACACGTCATGAACAGGGCGCTGCTTTTATGGCAGACGTGTACGGGCGGTTAACTCATCGTGCGGGTGTCTGCATGGCGACTCTCGGTCCAGGGGCAACCAATCTTATTACCGGTGTTGCCGATGCCAATATGGATCATGCCCCGCTGGTGGCGATTGCGGGTCAGGCAGACACGCTTCGTTTGCACAAGGAATCACACCAGGTGCTCGATCTGGAAGAACTGTTCCGATCTTTCACCAAATTCTCTTCACGCATCATAGCTCCAGACATTATTTCGGAAGTCATTCGCAAGGCCTTTAAGGTGGCGCAAACAGAAAAAGCGGGCGCGTGTTTTATCGAGTTCCCTGAAAACATCGCCAAGATGGAAATCAATGATAAGCCGTTACGAGTCAAACACGCCCATATGCCAGAACCGCCGGCGGATCGGGTGGCTTATGCGGCAGAAGTTATTTCCAATGCAAAGGAACCCATTATTCTGGCGGGTAACGGTGTAATACGCGCCGGTGCCTGGGAAGAGCTGGCTGCTTTTGCAGAAAAACTCAATATTCCCATTACCAATACTTTTATGGCCAAGGGTGTGATTCCCTTCCGGCATCCCATGGCGCTTGGCAGCGCAGGTCTGCAATCAAAGGACTATGTGAATTTCGGTTTCGAACATGCAGATACCATTATCTGCGTGGGTTACGATCTGGTGGAATACCATCCTCACCTGTGGCATCCGACGCAGGACCGCACCATCGTGCATATTGATAGTTCCCCGGCAGAGGTGGATGCCCATTATCCGGTGTGCGTTGGGGTGGTAGGAGACATTAAGCATTCACTGAATCGTATTGCGGCTGCCTGTACGCCACATGAAGGCAGCAAACTTCGTCCCCTGCGTGAAGCGCTTATTAAGGAAATGAATCAGCATCGGGATGATGCTGCCTGCCCCGTCAAACCTCAGAAAATTATCTGGGATTTGCGAACCGCCATGGAGATGGAAGACATTGTGGTCTGTGATGTGGGTGCCCACAAAATGTGGATGGCGCGGATGTTTCGTTGCGAATACCCGAATACCTGTCTGATCTCCAACGGCTTTGCCAGCATGGGCATTGCGGTGCCTGGCGCCATAGCCGCCAAACTGGCCTGTCCGGATAAATCCGTGGTTGCTGTTACCGGTGATGGTGGTTTCCTGATGAATGTTCAGGAAATTGAGACGGCGGTTCGTTTAAAAATAGCAATGGTTGTTCTTATCTGGAGCGATTCGGGCTATGGTTTGATTGAATGGAAACAAATGAACCAGTTTGGACGGCCTTCGTCAGTTGATTTTAAAAATCCGGATTTTATCCAGTTGGCTGAATCATTCGGCGCCAAAGGTTATCGTATCGAACAGGCGGATCAGTTGCTGCCTACACTAAAAAAAGCGTTGGCCGAAGATGCCGTTAGCATTATCGATTGCCCGGTGGATTACAGTGAAAATCTACGGCTAACGGAAACGCTGGGTGATTTGGCGATTCATTTGTAACGGTTCATCTATGCCTGTTCATCTATACTTATGTTAGCTGTAAAATTTTAGTTTTCCTTGCCATTATTTATTAGTTACCTATGCAAACGATACCCATTCCTGATCTCGATGATACTGAACCGCGTGGAACACGCGTTCGTTTGCTGAGCTATAACATTCAAGTAGGCATGGCTTCTACGCGACCGCATCATTACATTACGGAAAGCTGGAAACATGTGTTGCCGCATGCGCAGATATACGACAACCTGACACGCATTGCCCATGCAATTAGTGGTTTTGATATCGTGGCACTACAGGAAGTTGATGCAGGTAGTTTGCGCTCAAGTTTTATTAATCAAATAGAATATCTTGCTAAAAAGGGTGGCTTTCCTTTCTGGCATGAGCAAACCAATCGTAGTTTTGGAAAGATCGCGCGTCACAGTAACGGCCTGTTGAGCCATTTTAAACCTGCCGAAGTAAACAATCTTAAACTGCCGGGTTTGCGAGGTCGCGGGGTAATGGTGGCTCGTTATGGCAATAAGGATAATCCTCTTGTGCTTCTGGTCATGCACATGGCGTTGGGTTCACGTGCCCGCCAGCGCCAATTTGAATATGTTGCAGAAATAGTCAATCAATATGAACACGTGGTAGTGATGGGCGATCTCAACTGTCAGCCCGATAGCCCTGAGATGCGTTATTTGTTGAATGCCACCGATCTTTGTGAACCCTCCCATGGTCTTAAAACTTTTCCCAGCTGGCGACCAGCGCGTGTTATTGACCATATATTAACGTCGTCCAGTCTGCATGTTCATGATGTACATGTTTTACAACATATGCTGTCAGACCATCTTCCCATTGCGATGGAAATTATATTGCCAGAGAAACTGCATCTGGCAGCCTGAAAATATTTTCTGGCTAGCATTATTTTGCTGATTGATTTTTGAGTCGTATGTTAATTCGTATTTAAATAATCGTAAGGTATTAAAGGACACATCTTGACTGTTCGTTTAGACAAGTGGCTGTGGGCTGCGCGTTTTTTTAAAACCCGATCGTTGGCTTGCAATGCTGTGAAGGGCGGAAAAATTTCAGTTAATGGAAAGCGCACAAAACCTGGTTATGAAGTCGTAGTGGGAGATGTGCTTGCGATTCGTCAAGGATATGAGTTAAAAACTATAGTTGTTAATGACCTGTCAATTCGGCGTGGCCCCGCAAGTGTTGCTCAGCAGTTATATGAGGAAACCACCGAAAGTCAGCAACGCCGTGAAAAAGAAAGACAATTACGTCAATTGAGCGCCGCACAGCGGCCCCGAGGTGAAGGCCGTCCCACCAAGCGCGCACGGCGTTTAATACATCGGTTTACAGACCCTGATTAAAGTGAACATGTATTTATTTAAGGAACGATCAATGCATATGAAAAGAATAAATAGCTGGATTGTTTTGTGTGTGACGGGGCTTGTGATCAGTGTATTGGCTGGTTGCGCAGCTTACATGTCTCATTCAACATCAGGTACAGAGACAACGATAATTCTGACGCGTCATGCTGAAAAAACAGTTTTTACAAAAGTCCTTACTGAAAAAGGGCAAGCGCGAGCGCAGGCGCTGGTTACGGTTTTGGGAGATAAAAAAATTACCGCGATTTATGCCCCGGATCTGGTGCGAAATGTGGATACCGCTAAACCCCTGGCAAAGTATCTGAACATCGAAATTACTACCGTCAGTAGCAACCCTGTTGCTAACGAAGTTGTAAACACAATATTAACCCATCATTCGGGTGAGGTAGTGTTATGGGTGGGTAATACCAGCAACCTGTCTGAAATCTATTCTCAGCTAGGCGGCAAGGGTGAGGCGCCTAACAATTATGGGGACTTATTTGTTATGAAAATAAAAGATCAGGGTGCACCGGAAGTTACCAAGATTGAATATGAGCTGCCATAAATTTATTGGGCATATCGTTTAGGGAGCTTTTCCGGTAGTTTTGCGCGAGGTTTTAGCCTGCAAGGCCGCTGAAATTCCATTTATTCCCCGCCTCAGCATGTGTTTGTTTCAAACTATTCGCGCTGTAAGCGCTCAAAATCCTGAGAAATCACTATTATATTTGCCAACCCCTTCTCAAAACCTGACATTCCTGTTGGGTTTATGGTGCATTTTTTACTATGCTTTTTTACTACAACATAATAATAATCAATAAGTTAAGGAAATTTTGACCAGCTGTCAGCTGATGAGTGGTGGCTGGTGTTTGTGTGTTTATGTCTATACTTTCAATGGGTAATGCCGTTAATGGCTAGGCGTTAGTTGTTTATTTTGATCATGTAAGGAAGCTCATTATGTCCACATCCATCACTGTTCGCCGTTACCTGGATACACAGGATGTGCCGTATTCGGTTATATCCTCCCCCGTTGACCCTCAGGGTCGCCGCAAGGGTGATGATCTGGGTGATATTCCGGCATCCTGTGTAGCACGCGCCATGATTCTAAAAGATGTTAGTGGTTCAGTGATGGCCGTTATTCCTGTTACCCACAGCCTGAATCTTGATGCGCTCAATCGCCAGCTTCATCGTAAGCTAAGGCCTGCTGATGTGGATGATTATCAAAGTGTGTTTGCGGATTGCTCGCCAGGTGTTTTGCCGGCACTGGGAGAGGCTTATGGCTTTGAAACGGTTATTGATGATTCCCTGTTAAATCAGGATTTTGTTTACGTCGCCTCAGGCAATGATGGTGAATTAATTCGCATGACCGGTCAGGATTTCCAGGCTCTTCATAGTAATGCGTGGTATGGAAATGTTTTTTCTCAAATATCAGAGCGTTTAAAGCAAGTTTCCAGGCAATACACTGCATCGGAATCGAATACTTTGGACTCCGATACAGATGCAGAGTCTGTGCAGGAGCTTAGAGAACAGGTTGCCAGCAAAGAAAACAAGCCCTCGGTTACCAGTATTCGCCAGCGTATTGAACGTCTGACCAATTTGCCCGGCATGCCTTCGCTGGCACAAAAGATTATGCAGTTAAATGCCAACCCGTATGCCCATGCGGACGATCTGGCCAAACTGGTGGAAAAAGATCCCAGTCTGGCAGCACAAATCATTCGTTATGCTCAATCACCTTTTTACGGATACCAGGGGAAAATTGCATCAATACGCCAGGCTATTTCCCGTGTGTTGGGTTATGACATGGTGATGAACATTGCCCTTGGCGTAGCTGCTGCACGGCCCTTTAAAATCCAGCTGGATGGTCCTATAGGCCTGAATGCTTTTTGGCGACATGCAACCTACAGTGCCACGGTGACCCAATCCCTGTGCGGACTTATTCCTCGTCAACATCGTCCACAGCCTGGCACGGCGTATTTAGCCGGCTTGCTGCATAATTTTGGCTTTCTGGTGCTGGGGCATAGCTTTCCGGAAGAATTTACCAAATTACACAATGCCATCATAAAAGAGCCCGAAACTCCCATTATTGAGCTTGAACAAAGAATTCTGGGTGTTACTCATACCGAAATAGGTGCCTGGTTAATGGAAACGTGGAGCATGCCGTCTGAAATAATTACCGTTCAGAAGCAACACCACAACCCGGATTACAAGGGCGCGCATGCCAATTATGTTCAGCTGGTGATATTGGCTGACAGATTGCTTAAAGGTCATGATATGGGTGATGCAGCGAGTGAAGAGCTTCCAGCCAATATTCTTGACTCATTAAATCTGTCCGAAGAGGATATTACGAAAGTTCTGGATCGCACCATTGAAAATCATGAAGATCTCGATAGCATGGTACGACAGCTGGTCGCCTGATTCTTTAACACCATTTATTGTCAGTAACTATTGTCAGTCAAAGAAGCCGCACATTTTTTGTGCGGCTTCTTTTTTTGGCAATGATTTTTGGCGGTGAATTTTGCCACAAAACTGATGCCTGAAACTCAGGTACAATATCACCTTTGAGTTTTCCCCTTTTAAATCACGCCACACACCGTGCACTAATTATCGAAAGTATTGACTTCACGTGACTGATAACAATTTCGGAAAAAACGGTTGTGAAAAATGGTTATGAAAACCAGTCGTGAACCCCGCTGGCAAATCCATACGCCCTTTTCCCGCTGTGGTGCAACAGATGAACAGCTGGACTGGTTGCTTGATCCCTCGTCTCTGACGCGACGCCTGCAACAAACCTGTAGCGGCCAGTTTCGCGTTGTTCCTGTCAATCAGCAATGGCAGCGTCCGCAGTTAAATGAGGCACAGGCTTTGGGTATTCGCCCTCATGAGCGGTGTTTTATTCGTGAAGTTCACCTGATGTGTGATGATCGCCACCGGGTGTTTGCTCGCACAGTGATTCCTGTCAGCACATTGACCGGGAATCGGCGTCGGTTGTCACGTTTAGGTAAAAAGTCGCTGGGTGCCGTGTTGTTTGCAGACCCCGGTATGCAGCGTAGTTATATTGAAGTTGCTCGGCTTAAGACAGGACAGACTTTGTTTGAAGCTGCTGTAGCGCCTTTGTCTAAAAGACCATCGGAGGTTTGGGGGCGTCGTTCCGTCTTCTTTCTCGACAAAAAACCTTTGTTGGTAAGCGAGATTTTTTTGCCCGAAATCGGCTATGGTGGTCGCCATCGCAACAGTAATCATTCTGAATAGTTTTAGCTATGATATGGCCCGGGATCACATGAAAGAAAAGCTTTACCACTACGCATTACTGATGCGGATGAATCGTCCTATTGGCGTATACCTCTTACTTTGGCCAACTGTATGGGCGCTGTGGATAGCGGGTGAAGGAAATCCCGATATTGGTGTTACATGGGTATTTGTACTGGGTGTAGTGCTGATGCGTTCGGCAGGCTGTGTCATTAATGACTACGCAGATCGTGATTTTGACCCCCATGTCAGCCGTACTCGCAATCGCCCTATTGCTAGCGGCAAAGTAAAACCCAGGGAAGCCCTGTTGTTATTTGTTTTGTTGTGTCTGCTGGCATTCACCCTGGTGTTGACCATGAACTGGCTGACCATTGGGCTTTCTATTGGCGCAGTGTTGCTGGCGGCTATTTACCCTTTTATGAAACGCTACACTTATTTACCGCAGGTATTTCTGGGCCTGGCATTTGGCTGGGCGATACCAATGGCTTTTGCTGCACAGACTGGCGAGGTACCCACAATCGCCTGGCTCTTGCTTACAGCTACGGTATTGTGGGCCACGGCATATGACAGCATGTATGCCATGGTGGATGTGGAAGATGATCTTAAAATTGGTGTGAAATCCACGGCCATCCTGTTTGGTGATGCCGATCGGATAATTATTGGTAGCATGCAGGTGATGTTTTTAATCACCATGGTGATCGTGGGTAACAAACTGGAATTAGGCCTGTATTATTTTGCTGGTTTGTTGGCAGCGGCACTTCTGGTCATTTATCAGCAATTTCTCATTCGCAATCGTGACCCGGAAGGTTGTTTTAAGGCCTTCCTGAATAATCACTGGTTTGGTGCTGTTATCTTTGCCGGGCTGGTCCTGCACTACTGGTTTGTTGTGCCGGAGCCTGTCTGATCCTATGGAAATGTCCTGGTTAGCCGTTTTAGGCGGTTTTATTTTATTAGTGTGGAGTGCCGAGCGCTTTGTTTTGGGCGCTTCAGCGTTGGCGCGCAATCTGGGCGTTGCGCCACTGATTATTGGCATGACCATCATGGGTTTTGGCACTTCAGCCCCCGAGATGCTGGTTTCCGGTATGGCAGCAGCCAATGGTAATCCTGCAATTGGCATTGGTAACGCTTTGGGTTCCAACATCGCCAATATTGGTCTGGTTATCGGCGCCACCGCATTGATTATGCCGTTGGCGGTGAGCTCACGCATTCTCCGTCGAGAGTATCCGGTGCTCCTTGGGGTTACATTGTTGGCTGGTGTTCTGATGGTGGACAATGAACTGGGTACCCTGGATGGCATCATTTTGGTGCTCGGCACCCTGCTGCTGCTTGCGTGGCTTATCTGGGTGGGTAAACGTCCACACACAGCAGACCCACTGGAAACTGAATTTGATGTCGAGATACCCTCGGGGTTGAGCATGACCCGCGCCATATTCTGGACTTTGCTTGGTTTAGTGTTCCTGGTGTTGAGTTCACGGCTACTGGTGTGGGGTGCGGTTGAAATAGCCCATGACTTTGGCGTCAGCGATCTGGTGATTGGCCTTACCATTATTGCTGTGGGTACCAGTTTGCCGGAACTGGCTGCTTCGGTGATGAGTGCCCTCAAAAAAGAGCATGACATGGCCATTGGTAATATTATTGGATCCAACATGTTCAACTTACTGGCGGTGTTGGCGCTGCCGGGCCTGATTCAACCCAGTGTGCTGGATTCGGCCGTAATGCAGCGTGACTACCCCATCGTGGTAGCATTTACTATCGCTTTGTTTATTATGGCCTACGGATTTAAGGGCAGAGGGCGTGTGAATCGTTTTGAGGGGGGAATGCTGTTAGCGGGCTTTGCTGCTTATATGACCTGGCTGGGTTTAACAGGATTGTCATAGCTAATATTTAGCGGGCAGTATTCAGTGAGCCAGTTCAATTAATTTGTTTTAACTCACACCTTTTAATTAGTTTTTTATTTTAACCGGGCAAGTATGAACGATACAAAATTACAACAATTGGCGCGTGCGGTAATCGAGACTGAGGCTACAGCAATCACAGACCTTGCGGACCGTATTGGTAATGATTTTATTCGGGCCTGTCAGTTCATGTACGACTGTAAGGGCCGTATTGTTGTGTTAGGGATGGGTAAGTCCGGCCACATTGGCGCCAAAATTGCCGCTACATTGGCGAGCACCGGTAGCCCTGCATTTTTTGTCCATCCTGGTGAAGCCAGCCACGGTGATATGGGTATGATTACCCGGGAAGATACGGTGCTGGCTTTGTCCAATTCGGGTGAAACCTCCGAGATACTCACCATCCTGCCATTGATTAAACGCCTTGGTGCGCCCCTTGTTGCGCTGACGGGTAATCCTGGCTCTACTCTGGCCACTGCTGCTGACGCGCATCTTGATGTCAGCGTGGAAAAAGAAGCGTGTCCTCTGGGGCTGGCGCCAACGTCCAGTACTACGGCAGCACTGGTAATGGGTGATGCATTAGCAGTTTCGTTGTTGGAGCAGCGCGGATTTACGGCGGATGATTTTGCCCTTTCACATCCCGGCGGCGCATTGGGTCGACGTCTGTTGTTGCATATCGACGATATTATGCATGCTGGTGAGACCATCCCTGTTGTTTCAGAATCGGTTTCCCTGAGTGATGCGTTACTGGAAATGACTCGCAAAGGGTTGGGTATGACCGCGATCGTTGATGCGGATGGCAAGATGGCAGGCATATTTACCGATGGTGATTTGCGCCGTGTGCTGGATCATGGTGCTGTGAATGTTCATGAAACAAAAATTGCAGATGTCATGACGCGCAATTGTAAAACGGCGCAACTTGGACAGCTTGCTGCTGAAACACTGCGCATGATGGACGAGTTTAAAATTAATTCACTGCTGGTTGTTGATGAAAATAACAAACCTGTTGGCGCCATGAATATGCATGACCTGTTGCGTGCCGGGGTAGTTTAGTCAACGTTATTGATTCAATATTAATTAACCAGATTTTATAAATCGAACCATTGTGTATTTAGCTCTTTGTATCTAACCTTATGTTTCTAACCCTTTATATCTAAGAAACTGGATTTAATATGCAAGACATACTCGAAAAAGCATCCAAAATTAAACTGATTATTTTTGATGTGGATGGCGTATTGACTGACGGACGATTAATTTTCGGTGATGATGGGCAGGAATATAAAGCGTTCCACTCGCGAGATGGGCATGGTATGAAAATGTTGAAAAAGAGCGGTGTGGAGGTGGGCATTATCACCGGGCGAACATCTAAAGTGGTGGAACACCGCATGGCCAATCTTGGTATTGAGCATGTTTATCAGGGCAAAGAGGAAAAGTTGCCGGCATTTGAAGAACTCATCGAGACTCTGGGTGTGCAGCCGCATGAAGTGGCGTATGTGGGCGATGATGTGGTCGATCTTCCCATTATGTTGCGAGTTGGGCTGGCTGTAGCGGTAGCCGATGCGCATGAGCTGGTTATTAAACATTCTCACTGGCAAACAGCACATGGTGGTGGCCAGGGTGCGGCTCGTGATGTTTGTGAACTGATTATGGAAGCGCGAGGCACATTGAAAACCCAGCTGCAACAGTATCTCGATTAAGACCCTGAACGTTAATGTCAGATTACACTTAGTTAATTACATTTATTTTATTCGTAAATATTATGGTTCCAAAGTGGGTTACCCCGATTGTAGTTGCAGCCGTCGCCGGAATCAGTGTATGGCTGCTTTCAGAACAGGCGCCCAAGGCCCCCCGGCTTATAGCGAAAAATAACACGGTGCCTGATACCTATATGGAAGATTTTACGACGTACATAATGGGCAAAAATGGTAAGCCCCGTTATGAGCTGCATGCAAGCTATATGGCACATTTTTCCGTTGATGATCATAGTGAATTCACTTCCCCCCGGTTTGTTTTTTACCGCCCTGATGAATCTCAGTGGGTTGTGTCGGCAGAGCGAGGAATAGCAACAGATGGTAGCAAGCAGATAGTTTTGCGGGGTAACGTTACCCTGTTTCGTCGACAATCGGCCTCCAGCACTTCAGGTTTAAAAATTGATACCAGCGAGTTACTTATACGGCCTGACGAATCTTATGCAGAATCCGATCAACTGATTACGATTACCAGTGGCAAGCACAAGCTTCAATCGAATGGTGTGAGAGCTTATTTTAACGATGGGCGTGTTGAGCTATTGTCGCGAGTAAGGGGTGTATATGTTCTTTAATCGAAAAATAATATTTTCAGCGTGTATTATTTTTAGTGTGTCGCTGGCTATTGCCAGTTCAGAAGACACTCAACAGCCTATTACCATAGAAGCCGATCGAGCCGTGCTTGATGAAAAAAAACAGACCAGCACGTATACGGGTAACGTAATACTTAAACAGGGTGGTATAGAAGTTAGGGCCGATACAATTACTGTGTATTCCAGGGAAGGTCGGTTGCAGCGTGTTATAGCAGAAGGTGATCCGGTTCATTATAAACAGCAACAGCAAAAAGATGATGATATCCGCGGCGTCAGTCAACGTATGGAATATGAAGCGGAAAGCAATCGCGTGTTGCTGTTAGGAGGCGCTGAACTGTGGCAAGGGGGTAATCGTTTTAGTGGTGAACGTATTCAATATGATCCAGAGCAGGAAAAAGTTATAGCTACTGGTGGCTTAAATAGTACAGAAAATGGTGCGAAACGAGTGCAGATAATCTTGCAGCCTCAATCTTCAAAAGCTGGTTCCTCAGACCAAAAAAGCCAACAACCCCTACAGCAACAACAGGAAAACCCATGAGCAAGCTCATTGTCACTGACCTTGCCAAGTCTTACCAGGGGCGTCAGGTTGTTAAAAAAGTTTCTTTGGAAGTGGGTAGCGGTGAAGTTGTTGGTTTGTTAGGCCCTAATGGTGCGGGTAAAACCACCAGTTTTTACATGATTGTTGGTTTAGTGACCTGTGATCAGGGCGGTATTGAGCTGGATGGGCTGGACATCACCCCCCATCCATTACATATGCGTGCAAAAATGGGTATCGGCTATTTGCCCCAGGAAGCCTCTGTTTTTCGTAAGCTGTCGGTCGCGGATAATTTGAGATGCATATTGGAAACACGCGCCGATCTTAGCCCTCAGCAGCAGCAGGCACGGCTGGACGAGTTATTGGCTGAGCTGCATATTAGCCATATACATGATTCTCTGGGGATGAGTCTTTCGGGTGGCGAGCGACGACGGGTGGAAATTGCCCGGGCGTTGACCACCGAGCCTAAATTTATCCTGTTAGATGAACCCTTTGCGGGTGTTGACCCTATATCGGTGCTGGATATACAGCGAATTATTAACCACTTAACTGAGCGGGGTATCGGGGTATTAATAACCGACCATAACGTTCGGGAAACGCTGGGCATATGTGGGCGTGCCTATATCATGAACGAAGGAGAGGTGATCGCTCAGGGATTGCCAGATGAAATCCTTAAAGATTCTCAGGTTCGGGACGTTTACCTGGGACAGGACTTCCGCCTTTAGATATTGCTTTTAAATGCGCTGCAGGGTCGCATTTGAGGTACTATAATAATAAGCACAAGGTACTTTTTAGACTGTCAATGAAGCAATCTCTACAGCTCAAGTTAGGTCAACACCTGACAATGACCCCGCAGTTGCAGCAGGCCATTCGCCTGTTACAACTTTCAACCTTAGAACTCCAAACAGAAATTCAGGAAGCGCTTGAAACCAATCCTATGCTTGAGGTTGCCGAAGATGACAACACGGATACTGTCGGTGAGCGCAGGGAAGACTCAAGTGGTGAGCGAACGGGCTCGGCAGCGGATGATATAGAGTTTTCTGAAGGTGCGGATCGTGCTACAGATAGCCAGGAACAAAACATTCCCAAGGAATTACCAACGGACAGCGATTGGGGAGATACTTTTGACACCTACACCCCTGCCCAGCGCAGCAGTGATGTTGATGTGGCAGGTTATGAGCAGGCAAATAGCGGCGAAAGTTTACAGGAGCATCTGCTCTGGCAGCTTAATCTTTCGACCATCAGTGATACAGATAAAGCTATTGCTACGACTATTATTGACGCCGTCAATGACGATGGTTATCTCGGTACACCTTTAGAAGAACTTCACCAGTCACTTTCTGATACAGATGAAATTGATCTGGATGAAGTAGAAGCAGTTCTGTTTCGCATTCAGGATTTTGATCCACCGGGTGTTGCTGCGCGAGATTTACAGGAAAGCATGGTTGTTCAGTTACGTTATTACGATGAAGAAACACCCTGGTTAAATGAAGCACGACAGATTGTTGGCGACCATTTTGATTTGCTGGCAAAGCGTGAATATCAAACAATCATGCGGCGCATGAAATTAACTGAAGAAGAAATGCAGCAAGTCGTGCAACTCATCCAGGGGCTTAATCCCCGGCCAGGCGGCCATATTACCGGTGACCAGCCTGAATACATTATCCCTGATGTGTTCGTAAAAAAAATAAAAGGCAAATGGCGGGTTGACCTTAATCCTGATATTACGCCGAACATCGGTATTAACAGTCTTTACGCCAAGTTGGCGCACCGAAATACAACCAAGGATGCAGCGTTTCTGAAAAATAGTTTACAGGAAGCGCGCTGGTTTATTAAAAGTCTTAAAAGCCGAAATGAAACCCTATTGAAAGTTTCATCCAGTATCGTGGCACGGCAAAGAGGTTTTTTTGAGTATGGCGAAGAGGCCATGAAACCCATGGTGATGCATGATATCGCTGAAGCAGTGGATATGCATGAGTCCACCATCTCTCGAGTTACCACCAAAAAATATATGCATACACCGCGCGGCATATTTGAATTAAAATTCTTTTTTTCAAGCCATGTCAGTACGGTTACTGGCGGCGAATGTTCGGCCACAGCAATACGGGCTATTTTGAAAAAACTTATTGCCGCTGAAATTCCCAATAAACCATTAAGTGATAACAAGCTCGCCACGTTGCTGGCAGAGCAAGGTATAAACGTGGCACGGCGCACGGTAGCAAAATATCGTGAAGCCATGTCAATCTCTCCATCCAACGAACGCAAGCGTCTTGTTTAGATTGTCGGAATATGACAAATAAAATGATAGCTAAACAATTAGTGTGCATATTGGATGGTCACACAACCAAAGGAGCCTATTATGCAAGTTAGTGTTACTGGCCAACACGTCGAAGTTACTACATCTTTACATGATTACGTCACCAGCAAGATGGAAAGGTTAGAGCGCCATTTTGATCAGGTGACCAACGTTCATGTGGTTCTCAGCGTAGAAAAACAACGTCAAAAAGCAGAAGCCACTATTCATATAAACGGCGCGACTGTATTCGCAGATTCTGAAAATGAAGATATGTATGCTGCCATTGATGCACTGGTGGATAAGCTCGACAGGCAGGTCAAAAAACATAAGGAAAAACGCTCAGATCACCATCGAGCCGAATCCGTAGCCATTAAGTCCGCTGCAGAAGGTTAGTCTGGCCATAAGCCATTGCAGGATAATCACGTCTCGCAATGGCTTATGTCAGTTAAAATTTATATCGACATTAGTTTTTTTGCCTTAATTCAGGGTAAAAGCGTAGTAAAATAAAATCGTATTCATTGAAAATATAACCATTAGCAACGTAATTTTATGCAACTTGCAGACATCATTTCCCCCGAGCGCGTGGTCACCAATGTTCAGGCCAAAAGTAAAAAGCGTGCCTTTGAAACCATAAGCGACGTGATCTCTTCAAATACCGATATATCCATGGGTGTGAATGATATTTTTGACAGCCTGATTGCCCGCGAACGTTTAGGGACTACTGCTATCGGTCATGGGATTGCTATTCCACATGGGCGGGTAAAGGAAAGCAACAAAACCATTGGTGCATTTTTGCAGTTGAGCGAGGGCATTGATTGTGATGCTCTGGACAACCAGTCCGTTAGGCTGATATTCGCGGTTTTGGTACCTGAAAAAACCAACGAAGAGCATCTGCAATTATTGGCCCGGCTGGCACAGATGTTTAAAAATTCTGATTTACGTGAAAAATTACTGGCAGCGCCAGACAGCAAAACACTCTACGATCTCCTTGTTCAATGGGATCAAACGCACTAGTCTTTACCGAACTATGGTTTTCACAGAGCAATGGCCTTCACTGAGCTCTGGCTTTTACACAAATAGCGCCACCAGATTCAACTCATGCCTCTCAATAATTAGCTCAACCAATAATTAGTCCTACAATTATGAGCTACAGGTACCCGAGAGAACTCTAGTATGGAGAAGAAAGCCCAGAATTCCCCCGATAGTGAGCCGGCAAAAAAAATCATCATTCACGGTGTTTTCCTGGATGTTCATGGATTGGGTGTATTGGTGACAGGCGATAGCGGTGTTGGTAAAAGCGAACTGGCTTTAGAGCTTATTAGCCGTAGTCACTGCCTGATAGCGGATGACGCAATAGAATTTTCACAGCAAGGACCAGAAGAAATACGCGGCACCTGTCCCGATGCCCTGCGCGATTTTCTTGAGGTGCGCGGCCTGGGTGTCCTGAATATTCGCGCCATGTATGGCGATGGCGTGATAAAAAACAGCAAGGATTTGTCTCTGATCGTCCACCTTGAGCGTATGGCGCCTGAAAAAATACAGCAGGTCGATCGACTGAAGGGGTGCTATGGCAAGAGACAGATACTGGATGCTGAGATCCATATGGTGACCCTGCCCGTTGCCTCTGGCCGCAATCTCGCCGTACTGGTGGAAGCTGCCGTAAGACACCACATTTTATTGAGAAAGGGATACAATGCGTCGGACGAGTTTATTAGCCGACAACAACACCTTATCCAACAGCAACATAAGCAGCAGAACCCAGGCAAAGAATGACCGAGCTACGAAGCAGCACACGAGAAAACAAGCTCCCACTACCCGGATCATGTGCAGGCATGAAGCTGGTGGTGATTAGCGGTGTTTCCGGTTCAGGAAAATCCACCGCGTTACATGTGCTTGAAGATCAGGATTATTACTGCATAGATAATTTGCCGGTGGGTTTGCTGCCGGATTTCGCAGCAAAAATGCAGGATTTACCGGGTGGCATTGGCAAACTGGCCGCGGTAGGCATTGATGCCCGCAATCCGGCACTGGATCTGGATAGTTTTCCTGAAATTCTCGGAGCCCTGAAAGAAACAGGACTGGAGTGCGAGATTATTTTTCTCGATGCGGATGATCAAATCCTGTTGAAACGATTCAGCGAAACTCGTCGCAAGCACCCCTTGAGTGATGGTGAGATATCCCTGTTAGAGGCTATTCATCACGAGCGCATGTTATTGCAGCCCATTGCCCTGCGCGCTGACTTGAATGCCAATACAACTCGGAGTAATGTGCACCAGCTTCGGGATCTGATCAGGGAACGCATACTGGGGAGGCGGGATGCCGGCATGTCGATTTTGTTTGAATCCTTTGGTTTCAAGCATGGCCATCCGACAGATGCCGATTTTGTATTTGATGCGCGGGTCTTGCCCAATCCACATTGGGAAACCAAGTTACGCACACTTACCGGCAAGGATGAGCCTGTCGCGTTATTTTTAGAAGGCCAGGAATTAGTAGAAAAATTTTATGGGCAAATTCAAACGCTAATGGAAGACTGGATTCCCTGTTTTGAAGCCGACAATCGCAGCTATCTGACGGTTGCCATTGGGTGTACTGGCGGACAACATCGTTCTGTGTATTTAACCGAACGCCTGGGCCATTATTTTCAGGAGCATTACAATAACGTCATCATCCGTCACCGCGACCTTTCCTGATTACACTATTCCATTATGACTATCGGCGTTTTATTGGTGAGCCACGAGCTCCTGGGGCAAACCATGCTGGATATCAGCGTGAAAACGCTCAGTGTCTGTCCGTTGGCAACCAAGGTGTTAAGCGTTTCTCTGGAGTGCGAACCGGACGAACTGGCTGATGCCGCAGAAAAAATGGTTAAAGAACTCGATACTGGCGATGGCGTGTTGATACTGACCGATCTGTGTGGTGCTACCCCCAGTAATATCGCCTGTCGTCTTTCTCACCATCAGCATGTGCTGGTAGTGGTCGGGTTGAATATGCCCATGCTCATGCGCATCCTCAATTATCCTGATCTCAGCCTTGAAGAAATGGCCGAACGGGCCGTGGAAGGTGGGCGCCAGGGTGTGATGTTGTTGTCAGCTGACTGCAAAGTCTAAAAGCTGGATTCATAAACCAGGCCTGAGAATATAGCCACCGCATGATTCGTCGTAATACCACCATCATTAACAAACTCGGCTTACATGCCCGTGCTGCGGCCAAGCTGGTGGGGCTTGCCTCCAAATTTGAATGTGATATCAGGCTGGTTAAAAATTCTACCGAGGTTAATGGCAAAAGCATTCTTGGCGTGATGATGCTGGCCGCTGCTATCAACACCCCTCTGGAGCTTATCGCCGATGGTGCGGATGAAGTTGAGGCCCTCGACGCCCTGGAGGCGCTCATCGCCCGTCGTTTTGATGAGGCTGAATAACGTTCTCTGAATTAATCATCACCCACAGGGCGATAAACTGACCCGCCATGGGGTAGAATGCCACCAAATCTTCCGGTGGATCAGAGCATGCCCAGGGAAAACGAACAAATCACCAAGTCCGATGATCGCCTTCAGGCCTTCAACGACCTTCTTAACGAAGGGACGCTGGCGCAGGTAGGGCGAGAGCTGCATGAGCTTCATCCAGCGGAAGTTGCTCATTTACTGGAGTCTCTGCCGCATGAACAGCGCGATGTGGTGTGGGATCTGGTCAGTCCCAGCCAGGAAGGCGATATCCTGCTCCAGGTTAACGATGAGGTACGTGAACGTCTTATCCGCCGTATGGACAGCAGCGAGCTGGTGGCAGCAACAGCAGGGCTGGAAACCGATGAACTCGCAGACATCCTCAGCGACTTCCCCGATGCTGTTACTGAGCAAGTCCTGCAGGCCATGGATATCCAGCACCGCCTGCGCCTGGAGGCCGTCATGTCCTACCCAGAGGACACAGCCGGCGGCCTGATGAATACTGACACCATTACCGTGCGTGCCGACATTGATCTTGATGTGGTGCAACGCTATTTGCGCCGGATTGGTGAAATTCCGGAAATGACCGATCAACTCATTGTCACCAACCGCAAAAATCAGTATCTGGGACAGCTCGCCCTTACCGACCTGCTCACTAAAGATCCCGACACCCCCGTGGCCGAACTGATGACTCGGGATCAGGAAGGTATTGACGCCAATATGTCCGAAACAGATGTGGCGCACCTGTTTGAAAAACGCGATTTGATTTCTGCTCCGGTGGTCGATGAAGAAGGCAAACTGCTCGGTCGAATCACCATCGATGATGTGGTGGACGTTATTCGCGATGAGGCAGAACACAACATCATGAGCATGGCAGGGCTATCGGAAGAGGACGATATGTTCGCACCTGTTGTTACCAGCTCGCGCCGTCGTACCGTATGGTTAGGCATCAACTTGTTAACCGCTTTGCTGGCTTCCTGGGTCATCGGTCAGTTCGACGCCACCATCGAAAAACTGGTGGCGCTAGCGGTACTCATGCCCATCGTCGCCAGTATGGGTGGCATTGCCGGTAATCAAACATTGACGTTGATGATTCGTGGTATTGCTATGGGACAGGTGAGTAAAAGCAATGCTCGCCGGCTACTGAACAAAGAATTATTGGTTGGCATTCTCAATGGCATGATCTGGGCACTGGTTGTTGCGGCCGTCGTTATTTTCTGGTTCGGCGATTATCAACTGGGCGCCATCATTGCTGCCGCCATGTTAATTAACCTTATTGTTGCTGCGCTGGCCGGTGCCACCATTCCCCTGGTGTTAAAACGTTTGGGTATTGATCCCGCGCTTGCCGGTGGTGTGGTGCTTACCACTGTTACCGATGTGATTGGTTTTCTTTCCTTTCTCGGGTTAGCCGCGTTAGTGCTTACCTAATTCTAATAACATGTCGCTACCGGAAACACCCAGACTTACCGTCGACATCATCATCGAGTTAGTTGATCAACCAGACAGTCCTATCCTGCTCATTGAACGAAAAAATCCTCCGTTTGGCTGGGCATTGCCCGGAGGTTTTGTGGATGTGGGCGAAACACTGGAACAGGCTGCGGTGCGTGAAGCCGCAGAAGAAATTTCTTTGTGTGTAAAACTCAAAACATTATTGGGTTGTTATTCGGATCCGAAACGTGATTCGCGCATGCATACTGTGAGTGCTGTTTACATTGCCGAAGCAAGCGGTATACCAAAAGCTGCAGACGATGCTGTTAATGTAAAAGCTTTTGCCTTAAGTGAATTACCAGAAACACTGGCATTTGATCATGGATTGATACTGGAAGACTATTTAGCTTATTTTCAGAATGGCAAGTTGGCGCCACTGCGTGGTGTTTAGTGAATTGTTTAGAGAAAAGCCCCGCTCTATTTTCCCTTGTCTATTTCCTTCCCGAGGGGTGAAACATGTGTTGCTATTTGCATGATTTTCCCATTCCTGTCTGTTTCGACGGTAATTCGATCAACATAAAAATTTTCAAATTTCGGAACCAGAATTTGTTTTTGTAATTTAAAACAAAGACGCACTAATAATGAATCATCGATAATGTTGTGTACGTACGATACCTGGTGAGATTTCAGATCAGGTCTTTTCAAGATATGTTCAAATATGACCAGTTCGCCCTGGTCAACTTTCTCCAGAAATAGATTGATGAGTAAGTGTGAGGTTAGTTTTTGTTGTTCAAATAAATCTATCTCTCCCGCTTTAACCATTGGTATCGAAATCACGGAGAGTGCTGAAAAGTATATTAAAAAACTGATGGTTAAAACGAGTAATTTATTTTTCATTTTAATAAAAAAGGCCTTGTCATAAAATGGCAAGACCTTTTACCTTGGGTTTATTACGAATTATCAGTTTGATAACCGGTTATCCTCTTTCCAGGCATCCTGCTGAATGGTAGATAGCATGTCAGCCGTCATTAACAGTAAGTGAGTTGATAACAAAATATCTGTATGGGAGAGAGCTGCACCTTTTTTTACATCAAGGCTCATAACGCGGCTGTGCATTCTCTTGTTTAGATTCTGTGATACCTTGAAGTAATCCCTCCTGGCCTTTTCTCTCTTCATTGCAGGAAGGCTTTTATCAAGGGCCTTACCGTATAACATGTGAAGCTTTTGGTGGCCTTTTTCAACTTCTGCCGTGTATGTTGCATCATCAAACATCAGCGATGACGGTGTCATTTCATCCGATGATGCAATGGGTATCACAAGCATACCTGCGAGTAGTGCAAGAGTGCTTACTATCACTGAGCGGTATTCTTTGATGTTCATGACGAACTCCTTCTTGTTTGTTGTTGAGCTAAATTCCGCTACCAGACGTCCACAGACTTGGTCCGTTCTCTGTGTATATAGCTGAAATAATTTGGTGGAAAACGTAGCCTTTTACTAAAGAATTAAGCTTTCCTCCGCATCTACAATGTAATTATAGACTATCGTTACTCCTGGTTTATTTTTTGGTGTGTTTTGAGTAACAGAGGAATGAGTCAGAAGTGAAACGTGTTATTTGTGGGATAAATCAGATTTCCAGGGCTTTATTGAGAAGGGAAATTAACGCACCCGCTGCTATTTCTCCCGTTGGTCCGAAAGACACAAGTCCGTCTTCATGGCCGTCCATCGCGAAAATATGGCCATTTTTAACAGCCTCATTGTCCAGTAATTGCTGCACTTCCTGAACCATTTCCAGGGTTCCATAGGCCGCATCTGCACCTGTACAGGGAATATTTAGCTGCTGTCGATGTTGCCAGATTTCCGGTGAATGTACGTGCAGTACAAAATTAATGGATGAGTTTGATTGATAAATGATGCCGTGGGTGAGGGATTCTGATGAGGGTTTGATTGGGCCATGAGCTTCAATCTGGTTGTGAGTAAAATCACAGGAATCTACAGTGACATAATGTTGTTCATTCAGTAGAGGAATTCCGCCAGTCTGGCTTCCACAAATTATAAAGGCATTTTTACCCGGTGTAAGGCGCTGGCTGACATTACCGTAGCTATAGCCTTCATACCGGTCTGGGTCTTTGCCGATGAG
>JAUWLO010000240.1 GCA_030613605.1 Gammaproteobacteria bacterium
AGCGATGTCTTCCAGAACCAGCTTGATGGTTTCCCCTGTTATTTCGTTAAGGGTAACCTGTGGATAGGTGATGGCGGTTTGGGTCATTACGTGTTCGAACGAGATGGGTTCCCCTGGCAACACGCTAACACCCCAGCGGAAACCAGGTGAGAAGGCCAGGTCTGCACCCTGTGTATCAATAAGCGCATCCAGTATTAACTGATCAAACGTGCCGTTGAAGCTGCCGCGACGATAAAGCAGATCGTCTGTCACACACAGCTTTTCATTCAACTTGTCCAGTTAAGGTTTGCGAACTTTATCGATATGGGCAGACATTTCTTTGTCTGGCTCGATCAAGTTGGAGAAGATGGGTAATAAATTGAAGCGGAAGTCGCTCACTTTTCCGTTCTTAACGTCAAAGTCTAAAACGCTAAGGAACTTTCCATTGGAGCCTGAGTTAATGACCAGCGTCTGGCCGCCAGAATTTTTGATTTTTACAGCTTCCGGTACAGCATCATGAGTATGGCCACCCATAATGGCATCGATACCGGTTACCCGGCTGGCCATTTTCAGGTCAACATCCATACCATTATGTGAAAGTACAACGACTACCTGGGCCCCAGCTTCGCGAGCACTATTGACCGTTTGCTGCATTTTGTCTTCGCGAATACCAAAACTCCAGTCAGGTATCAGGTAACGTGGATTGGCAATGGGCGTGTAGGGAAAGGCCTGGCCGATAATGGCTACCGGTATGCCATTCATCTCCTTAATGACATAGGGCTTGAAAACGTCTTCTTCCCACTGGTTATTGATCACATTTTGGGCAACAAAATCTATGTGGCCTTCAAGATCTTTTTCGATAATCTCCGTGACACGTTCGGCCCCAAGAGTGAACTCCCAGTGGCCGGTCATAACATCTACGCCAAGTAATTTAGTGGCATCGACCATATCCTGACCGTTGGTGTACAAAGCGGTGGCGGAACCTTGCCAGGTATCGCCTCCATCCAGGAGTATAGAATTTTGGCGCTGTGTCTGAATTTGTTTAATCAGTGTTGCCAAGTGTGAAAAACCTCCCACCTTACCGTATTGTTTGGAGGCTTCAGCAAAATTCAAATAAGTGAAGGCATTAGCTTCAGGTGTGTTGGGTGAAATGCCATATCTAGCTAGAAAGTGGTTGCCAACCAGATGGGGTACCTTTCCCTTCATGCTATGCACACCAATATTGATATTGGGCTCGCGAAAGTATATTGGAAGCAGTTGGGCATGACAGTCAGTAAAGTGTAAAAAGGAAACGTTACCGAACTTGGGTATGTCGTACATGCTCTTGGGGCTGATGCTGTCTTTCTTTTTGGTGTCGCAGCCTGGAAGGACGACACCGGCGGCGCTAGCGACGGCTAACATTTGTATAAATTCTCGGCGTGAGATGCTCATACTAAAAAACTCCTGGTAGCTTATTGGCTAATCGTGAACACGGCATTTTGATGGTTACGATTAGCTGATATTGCTCGTTTTAGTTTCGATTGAGTAGTGTTAATAGTTATTTTTTTATCTGTTGCAAACAAATTAGTAACAGCGTTTTTGATAAATACTATTTTTGAGCGCTCCTTATTGCTCGATGCCTGGAACTGTTATCCCCTGTCTTCTGGTTTCGACGAGGTAATTTCCATGATGCGCCAGCCATTCGTTGTATATTACACTGAATAGGTTTGTTGTTGCATCATACCAGATGGGTAGATGCTGTCATCTCTCATGCCGATCCTAATCGTTAGTATATTCGACTATAGGGGCAAAGTCGGAAGATGTATGTGATCGAAAATTGTATATATATTTGTGTGAGTAATAAAAAAGGCCCGGTAACTGACTGTTACCGGGCCTTTTAATTAAGCAATAGAACTGATACCAGCTTTTATTACATACGTACGCCTGGTCCGTTCCAGGGAGTGCCATTACTCATGTAGGTAAGGAAGTACTCTAAATTGCTGTACTCGGTACCTTGAGCCTTGAATGGCTTAGCACGAACCTGCTTGTTACAACCGGTGAAGCGACGTTGCAAAGTACCCAGTGCACCCCATTTGGCACGATATGCTGGCCAATGTGATGGCTGACCAAGCGCGGGGCCAAGGATATTTGAACGAATGAAGTTACCGGCGTTGTCGATATGGCAGTGAGCACATGACATGTTCAGCTGGCCGCGACGGGCATAGAAAAACCTCTTACCGTCTTCATAGGCTGCGATTGCACGCTTATCATTTGGAATTTTTACATTAATGATCTGACCACGAGATGTGAATGCCATGTAAGCACCGATTGCAGTGATTTTACCCTTCTTGTATTTCAGGGGTTTTTCACCATTTTTGGTGCGACAGGCATTAATGTCCATCTCCAGTGTTACCACCTTGCCTTTTTTGGTATCGAAGTAGGGATAATCACCCTTGATACCAATACCGCCATTACGGAAACAACTGGCGTAGGTTTTGCCATTCTTGAATGGGGTGTTGAACATTTCTTCACCTTCATCAATGGCAATTTCATAGGGTGGAAACTCTTCAATGGCTTCCCAGTTATCACGGGAGTTCTGATCAATGGCATACACACCATCGCTGAAATCCTCTAATGCGATATTAGGGAATCTTTCCATGTAATATCCTCGGAAGATTTTCTGGTCTTCCTCTGGACTTGCCTGACCAACTAACGGGGTAGCGCCTAATACGCTAAACGCCGTTGCTATCAAAAGCAGTTTTTTCATTGTTGCTCCTCCGTCCGTCGCTGCCGTTTTAACTTTATAGTTATTTGCCTGGTATTTCTAATATCTTAAGTATTAGGTTAGGCAGCAGCACATTTATAGGTATTTAAGCTGTAATAACTTGCTACTAGCCAATTTTGGCATCTGCAGAAGCTTTGCCGCCTTTGTTATCAGCCCAGCTGATTGTAACTGTGTCACCTTTTGCAGCACCCTTGAACTTGAAAGCCATGTACGGGTTCTTGGAGATAGCAGGTCCCCAGGAAGCGACTAGTACAGTCTTTCCTTTATGAGTACAGGTAACATCCTGGATGAAATGCGCAGGAATCTTTTTGCCGGTTTTTTTATTTTTTCGCAAGCCGGTTTCCATTGCATGGCTCATCAGGGCCTTAACTTCCGCAACGCCGCCTTTCATTTTGGCGCGGATTCTAATTTTCTTTTTGGCCATTCTCTTAATCCTCTACTGTTATGTTGTAGCGTAACGTAACGCTGTAACGATTTACCAAATGTATTAACCGCCACAACCGCCGATAGTGACTTTGATTTTACGTTTAGCGCTATAAAGTTTGCCGCCAGATTTAACAACTGCGATCAAATCAGAGGTTTTACC
>JAUWLO010000270.1 GCA_030613605.1 Gammaproteobacteria bacterium
TTTGTGGCAGATTTCATTGGCCAGGGCAGGTTTCTACAGGGCACCATGGTTTCTACCGACACCGTCGACACTGAACTTGGTAGTCTTTGTGGTGACCGCGCCTACAAATGGTCTGAAGGCACCAATGTGGAAGTATTGATACGACCCGATGACATTGTGCCCGACCCGGAAGGCGCATTATCAGGGCACATTACCCAAAAGGCCTTCAAGGGCGCCGAGGTGTTATACACGCTGAAATTGCCATCAGGCAATCAGGTGTTATCGCTCTTCCCCAGCCATCTGGATTACAACATAGGTGACCAGGTCAGGTTCCGGGCGGACGTGCATCACGTGGTGGCTTTTGCTAGCGACGAATAACTAATACCAAAGCAAGTACCAAAAAAAGGCCCGCTACGAGTAGCGAGCCTTTTTTATCTTCTCTTCTTCAGCCTGTAACAAACAAACTGAAAGCTAAAACTTACAAACCAGAAACGTACTCTGAAACCGCTTTGATTTCTTTATCGCTCAATCCTTTTGCCACCATGGCCATCATGCCGGCGGGATCGTTAGCTCGTTTGCCACCCTTGAAATCTTTGAGCTGCTTGATGAGATAGGCTTTTTGTTGGCCACCAATAATCGGGAACAGGGAATTATTCTTACCCTTACCCTTGCCATTCTTACCGTGACAACGAACACAGGCACCGTAATTACCCAATTTCTTATTGCCTGATTTGAACAGTTTAGCGCCAGCCTTGTTGCTTCCGCCGGAGCCCTTCATTTGTTTTTGGCTGGCAAAATAAACCGCGATATCTTTCAAGTCCTGTTTACTGGTCACCGTGGCCGCCATCGCACTCATGGTGTCATCCTGGCGATTACCCAACTGGAAGTCCTGGACCTGTTTGAAAATATATCCCGCATATTGCCCCGCCAAATTCGGGAACGTGGTGGGATCAATACTGATGCCATTGACGCCATGACAACCCTGGCACAATTCAGATTTGGTTTTACCTGCTTTTGCATCACCATCACCAGTGCTCATGCCACCCGCAATAGTGGTCTCAGCACTCGCTCCCCCAACAAACATCATTGCAGCAAGTGCTGCAAACATACCGATTCTTTTTATCATCGACCGATTTCCTTTTATTCTACTTTTTGATTCAATCCATTTGCGACGAAGTGCGTGTGTTTGCCGTTCCTCACCGACCCATGCCTAAACGCTGACACAGGCAGTACAAACAGAACCGACAACATCCCCTTTCTACTTCGCCACCCCCCTAAAAGGATAGACATCAAAGTATATCAATCCGACTCTTGACGTCAATTCCACTTGCTGGCCACCGATAAAGGAACCATTCCACTAACAAAACCGTTATTAATGAGTGGTTTTGGACTGATTTTGTGAAAATACTGAGCAAAATCAGGCTTTTCCCCCAAGTTTGGGTCGCTAATTTTCATGGGGGCTTCGGCCTTTTGCCACAATGGAGTATGATCTGCGCCCATCAGGAAAAACTAACTAACACAAGGATATGGCTTCAAAAAGTGCCAAATTACCTATGATCAGACTCAATACTAAAAAAATTCTTATTTCACTGTGTTTAATGGCTATGGTTAGCGGTGCTGCTGCAGAAACCCAGTACGTCATCGATAAACTCATTATTACCATGCGATCAGGGCAAAGCACCCAGCACAAAATTATCAAGCACTGGCCCAGCAACACCAAACTGGAAATCCTGGAAACGGGTGACAAATACAGCTTCGCAAAAGGGCCCGATGGCACTGAAGGCTGGGTTCTTAACCAGTACATCACCTCAACACCGACAGCAAAAATAAAACTGGCCGTCGCACAAAACAAACTGACCAAACTCGCCGCTGCAAACAATCAACTTAAAGCAGAATTAAAAAAACTCACGACTAAAGAAGCGAATGTTAGCAAGGAACATAAAAGCCTGTCCCGTAGTAGCAAGAAACAGGCTGACGAGCTGACTCATTTACGTCGGGTAGCAGCCAAGCCATTAAAACTGGAAAATGAAAACCAGCGTTTAAAGAAAGATTTCCTGGATCTGGAAAATGAACACACCTTACTGAGTCAGGAAACCCAGATGCTACGCGATAGCTCGGATCGTGAATGGTTTCTCAATGGCGCCGGAGTCATTATTGTTGGCATCATTCTCGGTCTGATTATTCCGCGCCTACGAGTGCGTAAAAAATCCAGCTGGGGTTCACTGTAATCCAGCATTACTTTTATTCAGCAAGTTTTCGTATAAAAAAGCCCGCAACTGACACACAGTTGCGGGCTTTTTATTTATGCAAACAAACAAATAGTAAGCTTAACGAACGCTGCTTCTTATTTCTCTACCTGACTCACATCCCTCACCGCACCCGTTGAAGCAGACGTGGTCAATGCCGCATAGGCACGTAAGGCTTCCGTCACCACACGATCACGGTTAACCGGCTTCCAGGCTTTGTCGCCTTTTGCTTCCATTGCCTTGCGGCGAATCTCCAGTTCCTCATCGGAAATTGCCACACGAATAGACCGATTAGGAATATCAATTTCGATGGTATCGCCCTCTTCTACCAGCCCAATCGCACCACCCTGAGCAGCCTCCGGTGAAGCATGGCCAATAGACAAACCCGATGTTCCACCTGAAAAACGACCATCGGTTAATAAGGCACAGGCCTTACCCAAACCTTTCGATTTAATGTAACTGGTGGGGTACAACATCTCCTGCATACCGGGCCCGCCTTTAGGACCTTCGTATCGAATAATCACCACATCGCCTGCAACGATTTTGTCACCGAGTATGCCTTCCACCGCCACATCCTGGCTTTCAAAAATACGGGCCGGACCGGAAAA
>JAUWLO010000044.1 GCA_030613605.1 Gammaproteobacteria bacterium
GTCGCGCCGCCGGGTATGGCGTGCATCATGGGTGTTTCCACTTCCATGTAATCACGCTCGGTCAAAAAGCGTCGCACATAATCCACAATTTGTGAGCGCATCCGAAATGTTTTACGCGTCACCTCATTCATAATGAGATCAACATAACGCTGGCGGTATTTGGTTTCCTGATCGGACAGGCCATGCCATTTCTCAGGCAATGGGCGTAGTGATTTTGTTAACAGGCGAATACCATCAACTCTTACAGAAAGCTCGCCCGTTTTGGTGCGAAACAACACGCCCTCGGCACCGATGATGTCGCCAATATCCCATTTCTTGAATTGCGTGTTATAAAAACCCTCGGCCAATTCATCGCGGGTAACAAACAGCTGGATTTGACCTGACATATCACGCACTTGCGCAAAGCTGGCCTTACCCATAATGCGTTTGGCCATCATGCGACCGGCGATTTTTACGCGCACCGGTTTGGCTTCCAATGTTTCATTGTCAGCTTCACCATACTCAGCGTGCAGTTCACCAGCCATGACGTTACGACGAAAATCATTCGGGAAGGCATTACCTTCTTCGCGCAGCGCCGCCAGCTTGGTCTTGCGCATAGCGATCAAGGTATTTTCGTCTACTTCTTGTTCTTTGTTTTTTTCGTCGGCCATACTTTTTTCTTCAACCATTAGTTAGTTCTTTAAATATTTGTCGTTAGTAAATTAAAATCATATATTTAATAAGATTTCGTCACTCCGGCGGAGGCCGGAGTCCAGAGGGGTTAGACACATGCTGGATTCCGGCCTCCGCCGGAATGACAACAAAAAACCCACTATCATTTTTACCTTTTATCTTTATCCCTTCAATTAAATCCCGCTTTTCAGGCTAGCTACAATGAACTGATCCAGGTCACCATCCAATACTGCCTGGGTATTGCCTGTTTCTACACCGGTACGCAAATCCTTGATGCGCGATTGGTCCAATACGTATGAACGTATTTGACTACCCCAACCAATATCGGCCTTGCCATCCTCCACAACCTTTTGGTCAGCATTGCGAATTTGCATTTCGTGCTCGTACAATTTGGCCTTAAGCTGTTTCATCGCCGAAGCCTTGTTTTTATGCTGCGAGCGATCATTCTGACACTGTACCACGATGCCCGTAGGGTTATGGGTAATACGCACCGCCGACTCGGTACGGTTAACATGCTGACCACCGGCACCCGAGGCACGATACACATCGATACGCAGATCGGCGGGATTGATATCAATTTCGATATCGTCATCTATTTCCGGTGAGACAAACACGGAAGCAAATGAGGTATGACGGCGTCCGCCAGAATCAAATGGCGATTTGCGCACCAGCCGATGCACACCGGTTTCCGTGCGCAACCAACCAAATGCGTACTCACCTTCAAAGTGAATGGTGGCACTTTTGATGCCTGCGACATCACCGCTAGAGGCCTCCACCAGCTCGGTCTTAAAACCATGCGCTTCACCCCAGCGAAGGTACATACGCAAGATCATTTCCGCCCAGTCCTGGGCCTCGGTACCGCCGGATCCGGATTGAATATCCAGGAAGGCATTATTGGGATCCATCTCGTTGGAGAACATGCGCCGGAATTCCAGTTTGGCAAGCTGCGCGTCCAGTTCGTCGAGATCGCTTACCACGGAATCCACCGTGTCCTGATCATCTTCCTCAGCGGCCATCTCTAATAATTCGGCCGCTTCGCTAAGGCCATCATCCATGTTGGTGATGGTATTCACCACCTGCTCCAGCAGTGATCGCTCCTTGCCTAAGGCCTGAGCGCGCTCAGGATTATTCCAGACTTCCGGTGCTTCCAGCTCACGCTCTACTTCAACCAGTTTTTCCTGCTTTTCATCGAAGTCAAAGATACCCCCTCAGGGTGTCCGCACGCCCCTGCATTTCTTTGATACGAGTAGAGATTAAGCCAATTTCGAGCATGTTCTTCCTTTAGCTACAAGAGTTACCAACATAGTTACCAGTAACCTTATACCACTAGAATGAAAATTCAGGGCGCATAATACATCACTCGGCCGTCGGCGTGAATGCAGTCAAAGCGGTCGAATAAAATCTACCATCAATTGTGCAGACCGACGGCCATTGAATTCATTCACATCCAGACGATAGGCCAGCTCTACCTGCTCCACATTTTCAGGCCAGTCATCATCGACCGTATTAAAGGCAATAGCGTCGATGGTTTGCTCGCTGCCGGGCGTCTGCAATACCAGCTTAAGGTGGCGCTCACCCACAATGCGGCGACTAATTAGCTTAAACACGCCATCGAACACCGGTTCAGGAAAACCCTGCCCCCAGGGACCACCACTGCGCAAAATATCCGCAACCGTTAGATTCAATTCCCCTTCACCTAGGGCGCCATCACTGAGAATTTCCCGCTGCAAATCCTCCGGCCCAAGGTGTCGTCTCACCTCTTCATCAAAAGCAGCGCTGAATCGATCAAACTGATCGGCATCCAACGTTAAACCAGCCGCCATGGCATGGCCGCCAAATTTGCTGAGCAATCCAGGGTTGTGTGCCGCCACGGCATCAAGAGCATCCCGTATATGCAAGCCCGGAACAGAACGCGCCGAACCTTTAATGGTGGTCTCATCGGCCTGGGCAAAGACAATCACCGGCCGATGCAGGCGATCTTTTATGCGTGATGCAAGAATACCAATAACGCCTTGATGCCAATGTGGCTCAAACAGGCACAGACCTACTGGCAGATCAGCAATCTTTTCCGAATCAGCGGATTCCAGTTCCATGGCATCTAGGATCAACATGGCCTCATCTTTCATTTCATTTTCGATCTGGCGACGCTCGACGTTAAGACCATCAAGTTGACGTGCCAGTTCGTCGGCTTTTCTCGCATCATCGGTGAGCAAACATTCGATGCCCAGTGACATATCTTCCAGCCGACCGGCCGCATTAAGGCGAGGGCCAACGGCAAAACCCAGATCGGATGCCACCAGGCTCTGCTGCTGTCGTTTGCCCACCTTAATCAACGCACTAATGCCGGGGCTACATTTCCCCTGACGAATACGCGCCAGACCCTGTGCCACCAAAATGCGATTGTTGTGATCCAGCGGTACCACATCGGCCACCGTGCCCAATGCCACCAGATCCAGCAGCGTAGCCAGATTCGGCTCCGGTATGTTCTGCTGATCAAACCAGCCGTTTTCGCGCAGCACAGAACGCAAAGCCAGCATCACGTAAAAAATCACACCGACACCGGCCAGATTTTTACTGGGAAAACCATCGCCCTGTTGATTGGGATTCACAATGGCCGCAGCGGCCGGTAACTCAGCGCCTTGCAAATGATGGTCAGTAACCAGTACACAGATGTTGTGCTCGTTGGCCGCGGCCACTCCTTCGATGCTGGAAATACCGTTGTCCACTGTGACAATAAGATCGGGTTGCTTCTCCGCAGCGACCGCGACGATCTCAGGTGTTAATCCGTAGCCATATTTAAAACGATCAGGCACCAGATAATCTACCTGTTTCGCGCCCATCAACCGCAGTGCACGCACGGCCAACGCCGAAGACGTAGCACCATCGCAGTCATAATCACCCACGATAAGAATTCGTTGTTGTGTTTTTACAGTATTAGTTACTGCATTTGCCAACAGTTCTGCAGCCTGCTCTATGTTGCTCAATTCCGTGAAGGGCAACAGGTGTGAAAGGCCCTTTTCTAACTGATCTACTGAGTTTATGCCACGCTGGGAATAAATGCGGGCCAGTACAGGATGAAGCCCTGCCCCATCTAATGCAGGGGCAGGATTTTCTGAACGGCGGGTAATACGGCTAGTATTCTGGGGGATAAGAGTGGCGCTCATAATATGGATGACGAGTTGATCTCCAGCGCCCGACTTTTAGTCAGTGCGAGACGTCACTTCCAGCAAATGATAACCAAACTGGGTTTTAACCGGGCCTTGTACCGTATTCACATCTGCACTGAATACCACCTTGTCGAATTCAGGCACCATCTGGCCGGGGCCAAAGGAACCAAGGTCACCACCGTTTGCACCTGAAGGGCAGGACGAATGTTTTTTGGCGATATCACCAAAATCAGCACCTGCTTCAATTTCATCTTTTAACTTCTGACATTGTTCTTCACTTTCTACCAAAATGTGTCTTGCGGTTGCTTCTGCCATGACGTTCTCCACTGATTATTAAAATTGTAAAAATAAGATTGTAAACCCAGGCTCAGGCTTCCACCCACTGCCTCATAATTCTTTTGATCTGAGTCTGGTATTTTAACTCCTCCAGCTCACATTTTTTACGAAATGTCGCCAATAACGACTCCGGAATTTTTATGCTGATGAGCTTACTCTTCTCTGCAGGCTGATGCATTAATCGAAACGCCTCAAGAAATTCGGCAATATCATGCGCTGACATGTTTCTACATTGCTGCAAATAGTCATCAGAGAAATATTGTACCGGCCTCACTTTTGCATTCATCACAATCTCTCCATAGCCTTAACATCCTCTATATCCTGTGGACGACCGCTTTTCTTTTTCATGGCTATAAGACTTGATAAATTAGCCACTTTAATCTTTCTTCCCATCACTTCCTTGTTGACTGTTTTAATCTGGCTCGCATCTTCAGTAATAATGATGTCAACCATTTCTGTTGGTTTGTTCGGATTAACAAAAGACCAGGCAATGAGATTCTTATTTTTGATGTATTCCTCGCGGAAGTTAAACACATCTTCTGCACTTACTGGCAACCGTGATTTCAATCCTATCCCATCAAGCGCCTTTTCAACTTTCAGAAATGCGGATTTCGTCAGCTGAATCACAATATCCAGATCAATCGTACCCCGCACGGCACCATGCAAAGCTACCGCATGGCCACCCACCAGGGCATATTTAAGCTTCTCTTTTTCAAAAGCGTCAACAACACGAATTAGCAACATGCCTGTTAGTATATACCGGTATATACTGTTAAATCAAGTTGGCAGACGCGCCGCCTGCTTCGTTAGTGCCAAGTTTTCTGGCTGGCCTGAGGAAGGTATACTCTGCCCCTACTCTAAATGAGATCAGCCATGAGCCACTCCACCAAACAACGTGAATTTATCCCCCTCAATATTGCGATATTGACGGTTTCCGACAGCCGCACCGAGAAGGATGACACCTCTGGCAAGGTATTGGTGGACAGGCTACAGGAGGCTGGGCATAAGCTGGCTGAAAAAGCCATTGTGCCAGATGATATCTATCAGATCCGCAGTGTGGTCTCGCGCTGGATAGCCGATTCTGATATTCATGCAGTAATCAGTACCGGCGGTACCGGCGTTACCGGTCGTGATGGTACCCCGGAAGCCTTCCAGGTGTTGCTGGACAAGGAAATCACAGGTTTTGGCGAGATGTTCCGTATGATTTCGTATGACGAGATAAAAACATCCGCACTGCAATCCCGGGCGTTAGCCGGCGTTGCCAATGCTACCTATCTTTTTTGTCTACCGGGTTCGTCCGGTGCCTGCAAGACCGGTTGGGATAACATCATCAAGGACCAACTGGATCACCGTACCAGCCCCTGTAATTTGACCATGCTCATCCCTCGGCTAAAAGAAGTCTAATGGAGTTTTTAGATACTCAAGCCGGCTTATATAGCATGGTTGCACTCGGTGTTGTTTTTTTCGCAGCAGCTGGCTGGTATTTCTGGCGACAACTTCAAAAATCACAACATGAACGGCAGATACACAGGACGCTCGAGTCACTCGGCGTAAAATACCTTCACGATATTATTCTGCCGGACGGAATTGAAGGCTATACCTATATCGATTATTTGTTACTAACACCGAACGGCATCGTAGTTCTCGACATCAACTTTAGTGAAGGCCATATATTTGGTGGCGAATCGGTTGACAAGTGGACACAGGTTATTAACAACAAAACCTACAAGTTCGATAATCCACTTTATAACAATCAAACCAAATGTCAGGCAGTTCTGTGGAATATTAATAACAACATTTCAGAAGATGACGGCACAAATAATAATGTGGAAACTTCTGGCTGGATCGCATTTTCCAGCGCAGGCAATTTTCCCAAAGGTATCCCGGACCAGGTCAGCATGATAAGTGATTTAAAAAATGACTTCAAAGAAAGATTTAATATCGGCGCGGACACCAACGAATCAACCCAAAAAATATGGGATCAATTACACGACCTATCAATAGCCACCCGCAAAGATGTAGGACAATAATTTTTAGCGGTAGTAAGACCCTATCGGTCTGCGCCGTCGCCACCAATATTTAAGTCTGTTTTTTGTCAGACTAAACGTTCGCCCATCACATGGATTCAAGGTAAGTTCATCAAGCTCACCCTTTCGCAACGCCTCCAACAATGGAATTAACCACTCGCTTCCAAATTTCTGCCTTGCTTTGCACCAGGCATCAGAATTATCTTGCTGCTGCCCTTGCTGTAGCCCTTCAACAAAAGGAGCGAAATCATCACAAACAATTAAATGCTCCCCGGGAGCATTGACTCGACTTAACCAGGCTTTGCCGTTTTCAGGAACTGGAAAACAAGGCGTGCGAGTAATTTTTGCCAACCCACGAGACAAGGCTTCTCCACTCCAAACCTGACTCCAACAACTGTGGCCGAACTCAGGCAACCTCCCTCCGCCCCAAAACCAGAGACTGCTCACCGGTAGTTGGCCATGGCTCTGTCGCTCGATATTCACTTCGCTGGTATGCAACACCATTTGCACTTCATTCATAATGCGGTGCCATTGCTTTCCTTCAGGCCCACCCGGTAAAAAATGATTGATAGATTGTCCACGCGCCTGTGATAAATCGCTGGTTATTATTTGCGGATCTTCAGGCAAATGAAGATACCAGCGTGTTGCTGTTATGGCCTCCAGACACCAGCCATCCTCTTCGAACAAAACATTAAGCTCTGTTGCCAAATATTCGGCTTCAGACATCGACAGCGACAACACTTCCGGACCAGACAACATAAGTTCATCTCTATCTGGAACCAGGTAAACGGGATCAGCCCGCAGACACCAGGCCATCGCCTTGTTATCTGCAATAGTGTCGGCATCAGCAACATAACTAACCGGGGCAATGGGGTTTTCCTGACCCTCGAAAGGTATCACTTCAAACAAATCAAACAGAACGTTTTCAACACCCACAAGGTCATATGAATTTTGTTTGGCTTTCGCTAAAAATAACTCTAATTCTTTAAGCTGGAATTTATTTTCACAATGAACTCCACGATATTTCGACGAATGTTCTTCATAGGGTGGACTCAGTAATCCTGGAACTACCAGGGTGCAGTTCTTTTTATATTGTTTATTAGGCAATTCTAAATTTTGATTCTCTTCATGCATTTTAATTTTGCTCACCAGGGGATGAAGATTTCTGAATAGATTCTGTTTTTGACTCAACCCTGGGTTCTTTTAGCGTGAGAAACATCGCGTCACCATAACTAAAAAAACGGTAACCTGTTTCAACCGCATGTTTGTAAGCAGCCATCACCGCATCATATCCGGAAAAAGCACACACCAGCATAAGCAAGGTTGATTCAGGCAGATGGAAATTTGTTATCAAACCATCAACAACCTTAAACCGATAACCTGGCGTAATAAAAATATTAGTATCGCCATTATATTCTGACAAAACCCCCTCACTAGCCGCACTTTCCAGCGCACGCACACTGGTGGTACCAACGGCAATGACCCGCCCTCCCCTGGCTCGTGCCTTTTGCACAGCTTCCACCACATCTGCTCCAACCTCAATGTATTCAGAATGCATGTGATGATCGGCAATATCATCCACACGCACTGGCTGAAAAGTTCCTGCCCCCACATGCAAGGTCACAAAAGTGGAAAACACGCCCATGTCGGCCAACTTGTCCAACAGAGGCTGATCAAAATGCAGGCCTGCCGTCGGCGCAGCAACCGCACCCTGTTTTTTTGCGTACACTGTCTGGTATCGATCGCGGTCCTTCATTTCATCTTCGCGTTCAATGTAGGGAGGCAATGGCATGCGGCCATGTTGCTCCAGTTGATTAATCGCAGACACGTCACCCTCGAATCGCAATTCAAATAATTCACCATCACGTCCTAACACCGTGACTTCCACGCCGCCATCCACCGACAACTTAGACTCAGCGTTGGGGGACTTGCTGGCGCGCCCGTGGGCCAGAACTCGGTTTTCATCCAATACCCGCTCCACCAGCACCTCAACCTTGCCACCGGTTTCCTTTTTCCCAAACAGGCGGGCAGGAATAACTCGAGTATTATTAAAAACCAGTAAATCACCGGCCTGTAACAAATCAGGTAAATCGGCAAACAGGCGATCCTGCACAGCCCCATCTTCCAAAGCCAGCAAACGGCTGGCCGTGCGCTCCGGCAGGGGATATTGGGCTATCAGCTCCTGGGGAAGATCAAAATGGAAGTCACTACGGTGCATAAGAAGGAAATTGTACCAAAATCTACTGAGTACCATTGAGTTCAATGCTCCCTGCTAAATCCTGTCTTGCCCAAACGGCCACAAACACTATATGATTAGCGTCCTTCTTGAGGTGAGATTGCCGGGGTGGCGGAACTGGTAGACGCGCCGGATTCAAAATCCGGTTCCTTCACGGGAGTGCCGGTTCGATTCCGGCCCTCGGTACCAATATCATATTCAAGAAATCCATCTATTAATAGTTTTTGTTATGACCTTAAAAACCTCATCTGCTGTCACTATTCATGGGCAGACCATTCACTTTTTTGAGAGTGACTTTATTGGCAAAATAATCGTCAACGAAGGAGTTTACGAAAAAGAGACATTGGAATTTCTTTCCACAATATTAGCCAAAATTAATTCTCCGATTGTTCTGGATGTAGGCGGCAATATTGGCAATCATTCTCTAGTATTTTCTCTTAATGCTAAGCAAGTACATACTTTTGAACCCATACCTTACGTTTTTGACGTCCTATGTAAAAATATTGATGTAAACAATATTAGCAACATCCAAGCTCACAATCTCGCGCTATCTAATTGTGATGAAAATGCCAAATTCTACGTCAATATCTCCGGAAATATTGGGGGCTCCAGCTTTGATAAACGTAACGATTTCATGGAGGAAGTTACAGTAATTAAAAAATCGGGTGATGCTTATATAAATACGTTGAATTTAGAAAAAATTGACCTTCTTAAAATAGATGTTGAGGGCCACGAATTTAATGTACTCGATGGCCTAAAAGAAACGATTTTCAAATTCAAACCTATTGTTTGCTTAGAGTGGGCTGACCCTCAAGCGATAGAACGGATAGTATCAAATAGAATTCTGGAAATACTGTTCACTGACTATAAAATATTTGTGCTTGGAACTAATTTTGATAAAAAATTTTGGAATAGAAAGCCACTTGGTAAGATCAGAAGAAAGTTAACTCAGATGAAGGCAAAAAAATGTGCGATGTTGTATGAGTTTGACCCTTCGGTAAGATATGAAAATATCCTTCTAGTGCCTCAAGGCAAAATTGATCTTGTTAAATCCTTTACTTGTTAAATATAGTTAACTTTCCCAATTTCAGAACATATCGCACCTATTGGGAGATTCAATATTAAAAGCTACCCGCATTAGTCCTGAAATTTGCCCAGCAAAATCCTAAGGAGCTTAGGCAGCCTGCCCACAAACTGGCATTACATGCTTTACAATCTGCCTTCCCGTGCCGCTAATATGGGTGAAAATGGACATTTACAGCAAAAAACGGCCAAAACATCATTACACAGCGTATAAAACCGCTGTTAGATTGCCTGGCAATCAAGCAATAGCCAAAAAGGACCAACAACAATGAGCATTTCTCGTCTTGCTATTGATAGCAGCAGCTTCCTCAAGGACACCATTGGTGAAAATGGTGTGAGCAAAGAG
This sequence comes from Gammaproteobacteria bacterium, assembly GCA_030613605.1. Lineage (GTDB taxonomy): Bacteria > Pseudomonadota > Gammaproteobacteria > SZUA-152 > SZUA-152 > SZUA-152. The sequence continues at coordinate 9,868 of JAUWLO010000044.1, forward strand.
GAAATTCAGGCCCTGTCGCCAAAACTTGACGAGCTTCGACAACAAATCAAGGCGTGGCAGGTCAGTGACACCGTCAATTTTCTGAATTTACCGGAAAAAGTTGAGCTCGAAGATATCGAGCGACTGGGACAGGAGTACTCCCGAAACTTCAAACGTACCCTCGTGTTTGGCATTGGCGGCTCATCGCTGGGTGGTGAAATGCTGTCCCGCACTCTGGGCTATCGCTCCCACAGCAATCAGGTCGACTTTTACGATAACGTCGACCCCGGCACGTTTAGCGAGGTTTATGACGCCCGGTGGAGTGAAACCCTTTGCATGGTAATTTCCAAATCCGGCAACACAGCAGAAACCCTGAGCCAATTCCTGACCGTGTTACCCCATATGGAACGCTACCTTGGCGAAGACGGTGCTCGTGATCACACTGTCATCATCACCGAAAACAAGGATGGAGCCTTATATAAAATCGCGCAGCAACTCGGCATTAAAGTCATTCCTCATCCCCCGATAGGTGGACGCTTTTCTGTGTTATCCGTGGTGGGACTATTGCCAGCCTACATTTCAGGAGTGGATATCAGTGGTGTGCTGGAAGGCGCACGCTCCATGGTAAAACGCTGCACACTGGATGATATGGTTGAAAACCCGGCTTTTTTTAACGGTGCTGTCCAATTTCTTCACTCGGAGAAAGGCCGCAACATCAGCGTTTTTATGCCCTATGCCGACAACCTGCGTCTGGTGGTGAACTGGTATCGTCAACTGTGGGCAGAAAGCCTGGGTAAAATCGATGAAAATGGCAATCACAAGGGCATGTCTCCTATAGAAAACCACGGGGTCACAGACCAGCATTCCCAACTCCAGCTCATGCTGGAAGGCCCGGACGACAAACAAGTCACTTTCCTTGCCCATCCGGGTGTTAAACATCGCGGCAAACGGATACCCATGCGCTTTCAGGAGCTTCCGGCTGTGGCACTGCTGGCGGGGCATACCATGGGCGAGTTATTCCTGTCAGAACTCATGGGCACTCGCGAGACTCTTTCTCGCCACGGCCGTCCTAACCGCACATTTAGCCTGCACGATCGTGATGCCTACGCTATTGGCGAACTCATTATGCTGCTGGAAATGGAGACTATTGTGGTGGCTGAACTGATGGGCATTAATGCTTTTGACCAGCCTGCCGTTGAAGAAAACAAGGTGCTCATCCAGCATTATCTGAATGACTTAAATATTACTGATATATAGTTATTTCCCACTTTCGGGTACCGGAAAAGGATCTGCAAGCCCGACACAACAGCAACATTAAGAAATAGTCCTCAATAAATCTAAATACCCGTCCGATAAAAAGGTATGGCCAGATTGCTCATTTTGGTTGCCCTGCTGGGCTCGAGTCTCTCGATGCCTGTCATGGCAGCCTCTGCCAAATTTGTCGCCACACCCTATGGAGACGAACAAAAGGTCGTGTTCGACTTTTATCTCGACGATCCCGATAAAATCAACTCGGCACTCTACTGGCTAAAAGCACTTGTCGACCCCCTGATGGCGGCTCCCTACGATATAGCCCCGGATGACTTTCACATCAAAATTGTCATTCACGGGACCGAACTGGTCACGCTCGCCAAACATAATT